>NZ_QKZN01000001.1:0-267054 GCF_003254285.1 Cupriavidus phytorum | reverse complement strand
CGACCACCGGCGCGTGGAGCTTCACGCCAACCTCGCCGCTGCCCGACGGCCCTGTGAGCCTGACTGCTACCGCGACCGATGCGGCAGGCAACGTCAGTGCGCCGACTGCTGCCTTCGACCTGACGGTCGATACGGCAGCACCCGCTGACCCGGTCATCACGCAGGCCAGCGGCACCACGATCTCCGGCACTGCCGAAGCCGGCAGCACCGTCGATATCGACCTCGATGGCGATGGCACGCCCGACGCTACGGTCACCGCTGACGCGACCACCGGCGTGTGGACCTATTCGCCCGGCACACCACTGCCCGATGGCACCGGAATCAGCGTTACCGCCACCGATGCCGCTGGCAATACCAGCGCGCCCGCCACCGCCACGGTCGACGCCACACCGCCCGCGATCCCGGCCATCACTGGCGCAACCGACGACAACCCGGTCAGCACCCCGCTGGCTTCCGGCGACAGCACCAATGACAACACCCCGACACTGTCCGGCACTGCCGATGCCGGCAGCACCATCAGCATCTACAACGGCGCCACGCTGATCGGCACCACCGTTGCCGATGCCACCACCGGCGCATGGAGCTTCACCCCGACCACGCCGCTGACCGATGGCCCGTATGCGCTGACCGCCACCGCCACCGATGCGGCGGGCAACGTCAGTGCGCCGACCGCTGCCTTTAATCTGACGGTCGATACGGCAGCACCTGCCGATCCGATCATCACCGTTGCCAACGGCACTACCCTGTCCGGCACCGCCGAAGCCGGCAGCACCGTCAATATCGACCTCGACGGCGACGGCAACCCGGAGGGCACCGTCACCGCCGATGCCACCACCGGCGAGTGGACCTACTCGCCCGCCGGCGGACTTCCCGATGGCGCTGTTGCCAGCGTCACCGCCAGCGATGCCGCGGGCAATACCAGCGCTCCTGCAACGGTAACCATCGATGCCGTGCCGCCGGCGGTCCCGCTGATCACCAGCGTCACCGACGACAATCCGGTCGCCACCCCGCTGAATTCAGGCGACAGCACCAACGACAGCACGCCAACCCTGGTCGGTTCCGCCGACCCCGGCAGCACCATCAGCATCTTCAACGGCGCCACGCTGATCGGCACCACCGTTGCCGATGCCACCACCGGCGCGTGGAGCTTCACCCCGACCTCGCCGCTGACCGATGGCCC
The DNA here is from genome assembly GCF_003254285.1 of Cupriavidus phytorum. Classification (NCBI taxonomy): domain Bacteria; kingdom Pseudomonadati; phylum Pseudomonadota; class Betaproteobacteria; order Burkholderiales; family Burkholderiaceae; genus Cupriavidus; species Cupriavidus phytorum. The sequence continues at coordinate 265,874 of NZ_QKZN01000001.1, read as the reverse complement.
GTATGCGCTCACCGCCACCGCTACGGATGCGGCAGGGAACATCAGCGCACCGACGGCCGCCTTCAACCTGACGGTGGATACGGCAGCACCCGCTGACCCGATCATCACTGTTGCAAACGGCACGACCCTGTCCGGCACCGCCGAAGCCGGCAGCACCGTCAACATCGACCTCGACGGCGACGGCAACCCGGAGGGCACCGTCACCGCCGATGCCACCACCGGTGCGTGGACCTATTCGCCCGCCGGCGGGCTGTCCGATGGGGTGCTCGCCAGCGTTACCGCCACCGATGCCGCCGGCAATACCAGTGGCCCCGCCACGGTGACCATCGATGCCGTGCCGCCGGCGGTCCCCGCGATCACCAGCGTCACCGACGACAACCCGGTCGCCAGCCCGCTGGCCTCGGGCGACGGCACCGACGATTCCACGCCGACCCTGGCGGGCACGGCCGATGCCGGCAGCACCATCAGCATCTTCAACGGCACCACGCTGCTCGGCACCACCGTCGCCGATGCCACCACCGGGGCGTGGAGCTTCACCCCGACCACGCCGCTGACCGACGGTCCCTATGCGCTGACCGCCACCGCGACCGATGCGGCAGGGAACACCAGCGCGCCGACCGCCGCCTTCAACCTGACAGTCGATACCGTCGCACCGACCGCCACGGTGGCGGTCACGGCGCTCACCGACGACACCGGTGCCACCGGCGACTGGATCACCGCCGACACCACGCCCGTCGTCAGCGGCACGCTCAGCGCGGCGCTGGCCGCCAACGAGAGGCTGGAAGTCAGCATCGACGGCGGCGCCACCTGGACCGATGCCGTGGTCACCGGCACCACGTGGCAATGGTTCCCGCCGGGCCAGCTCGCGGACGGCACCTACACCATCATCACGCACGTGACCGACAGTGCCGGCAACATCGGCGCGGTCACCACCCAGAACTTCACGGTTGCGCAGCAGGCAGCGCCCGAGGCCGCCGTGAATGAAGCCGGCGGCTTGCTCGGCATTGCCGATGCCAACCTGCTGGGGCTGATCGACCTGAGTGCGCAGCAGTTCTTCACCGCCAGCGACTACAACGAGAACATCAACAGCGTGGTGATCGAGTATGGCGGCCTGCTGGGCGTTGGCATGCAGCGGCTCAACGCCAGCCTGGCGCTGGCCGCCGAACTGGGGCTGACCTTCAACGTGGTGAACGACCCGGGCATCCTGGGCGTGATCGGCCCGTCGTCGACGCTGTCGATCTCCGCGGTCGGCGGCGGGCCGATCGACAACCTGAGCCTGAACGAACTGCTCGGTTCGATCACATTGGAAGGCGGCCTGGCGGGCGTTAGCCTGAGTCTTCTCGACGCCATGACGATCACCGCGACCGACACCACGGGGCTGACTACCACGTCCACCGGCAGCCAGCTTGTCAGCGCGGGCGTGCTGGACACCCTGCTCGGCGCAAGCCAGCCGTCGGCGATCATCGAAGGTGACGCCACCGGCAATACCCTCACGGGCAGCACTGGCAACGACCGCCTCTATGGCTACGACGGCAATGACACCATCAATGCCGGCGCCGGCAATGACCTGGTACGCGGCGGCGCGGGCGACGACACGCTCAATGGCGAGGCCGGCAACGACGTAATCATCGGCGGCGCCGGCAACGACATCATGAGCGGGGGCGCCGGCACGGACGTGTTCCTGTGGGAGGCCCGTGGCACCGACGGTACCGGCGGCAACGGCGCCGACATGATCACGGATTTCACCGTGGGCACCGCGCCGGGGCAGGCCGGCAACGACGTGCTCGATGTGTCCGCGCTGCTGGACGGCTACGCGGCCGACGCCAACGGCCCCGCCCATTACCAGAATGGCGTGGCCACCATCGACGCGGGCGACAACATCGGCCAGTACCTCAGTGCCACGCAGCAGGGCGCCGACACCGTGATCACCATCGACCGCGATGGCGCCGGCACGGACTACAGCGCACAGACGCTGGTGACGCTGAACAACGTGACCACCAACCTGGAGACCTTGCTGGCCAACCAACAGATCCTGGTCTGACCCCGCAGCCCCCGGCCCGGCGGCATGCGCGAGCAGCCGGGCCGGCCGTGGCGCCGTCATGCACGCATGCCGGCGCGATCGACACACCCGGACGGCATCGCCATCTTGTTCACAGTCAGACTGACCCTTGACGCCGGCGCTAGCGCCGGCCCCGGCTTCGGCCTCTTCAGCTTTCCTGGTTTCACCGCCTCGCGCGCGGCAAAACCGCTTTTCGGCACACTGCTCGCGACGCTGCTCGCGGCCATGCCGATGGCCCGGCCGGCGGTTGCGGCGCCGGTACCAGCGCTTGCCGCGACGGCCACGCTGCCCACCGCGCCGGCGCCGAACGCGGCCACATCGAATGGTGTGCCGGCGGCTTTGCGCATCCCGCTGGCCGGCATGGCGCTGCATGAGGCCGTGGGCATCGCCATCTCGCGGCATCCCGATATCGGGCGCGCCAACGCGGTGGTGGCGCAGAGCGAGGCCGAGATCGCGGTGGCGCGTTCGGCCTGGTACCCCAAGCTCGAATATGGCGTGCGCCCCGGCTATGGCGGCAGCTTCGGCAGCGGCGGCAACGACATGGGCGCGCGCGCATCGGTGGGCGTGAGCCAGCTGCTGTACGACTTCGGCCGCGCCGCCAGCAAGATCTCGGCCGCGGACGCCTCGCTGGTGCAGCGCCGCCATGAGCTGTCCGACACGGTCGAACAGATCGCCTACAACACCGCCTCGATCTATATCGAACTGGCCGCGAGCCAGGCGGTGATGGCGGCCGCGCAGCGCCAGCTCGAGACGCTGGCGGTCACGCGCGACAAGATCGGGCAGCGCGTGCGCGCGGGGCTGTCGGTCAGTTCGGACGGCACCATGGCAGACGTGGCGATCCAGCGTGCCCGTACCGAGGTGCTGCGCGCGCGCACCCGTTTCGACGTGGCCGCGTCGCGCCTGGCCGAGCTGATCGGCGTGCGGCCCGGGCGCGTGGCCGAACTGACGCGCACCGAAGACGAGGTCCGCGGCCTGGGCGACGAGGGCGACGACATCGAACACACGCCCAAGGTGCTGGCCGCCGCGGCCGCGGCCGAGGCCGCGCACGCGCGCGTGACGCTGGCCGAGGCCGAGCGCTTCCCGTCGGTCAGCGTCGGCGTCAGCCGCTCGGTGTCGACCGGCCGCGCCAATGCCAACGACGACACCTGGATCGGCGTGGCGATCGCCGGTGACTTTTCGCTGGGCGGACTGAACCGGCACCGCATCGACGCCGCCCGCGCCGGCCAGCGCGCCGCCCAGCAGGCGCTGGACAACGAGCGGCTGCTGGCCCGCACCACGCTGCATTCCGCCGCCACCGAGGCGGCCGGCGCCGCGGCGCGCACGCAAAGCTATGCGCAGATGATCGCGCTGCTGCGCGCTTCGCGAGACCTGTACTGGCAGGAATACATCCTCAACAAGCGGACCCTGACCGACGTGCTCAATCCCGAGCGCGAGATCTTCCTGGCCGAGCAGGAATGGATCGGCGCGGTCGCCGACGGCATGCTGGCGCGCATCAAGGCGCACGCCGCCACCGGCAGGTTCGTGGCCTTGCTGCGGGAGCACGACAGTGCAAGCCACCCTTGACGCACCGAGCGCCGGCACTACGCCGGCCGGAGCCAGACCCCACGATGGCGGCGCGCCGGCGCAGCCCGCACAGCCGGCATTGGCCTGGGCCGAGGCGCTGCTGCTGGCCGCCCGCCAGCTCGGGCTGTCGCCTTCGCCGGAACTGGTGCGTGGCGCCGCCGCCTGGACCGACCGCGCCGACGCCGAGCGCGCCGTGGTCGAGATGGCCGCCGCCGCCGGCTTGTCGGCCCAGTTCGCCAACCTGCCCGCGGCAGCGCTATCGCCGCTGCTGCTGCCCGCGCTGGTGGTGCTGGACGGAGCGCAGATCGGCCTGCTGACGGGCATCGCCGACGGCAAGGCGGTGCTGCAGCTGCCCACCGGCGCCGGCACCATCGAGCGCACCCCCGCGCTGGCGGCGCTGGCGCGGCAGGACGGCGACGGCAGCGTGCGCCTGCTGCTGGTGCGCGAACGGGTGGCGCCGCGCAGCGGCCGTCTCGACGCCTACCTGGCAGCGCGCCCGGAAGGCTGGCTCGGCAGCATCTTCACCGCCAACTGGCGCACGCTGGTGGAGCTGGGCGCGGGCTCGCTGTTCGGCAACCTGCTGGCGGTCGGCACCTCGCTGTTCGCGATGCAGGTGTGGGACCGCGTGGTGCCGGCGCGCTCGCTGCACACGCTGTGGGTGCTGGCCAGCGGCGTGGCGCTGGCGCTGGTGCTGGAGCTGCTGATCCGCACCGTGCGGGTGTCGATCGCCGATCATTTCGGCAAGCAGGTCGACCAGCGGCTGTCGGCAATGTTCTTCGCGCGCGTGCTGGATATCCGCAATGATGCGCGCCCGCGCTCGCCCGGCACGCTGGTGGCGCAGCTGCGCGACCTGGAGCAGCTGCGCGAGCTGCTCACCTCGAGCACGCTCGGGGTGCTGATCGACCTGCCCTTCGTCGCCGGCTTCCTGGTCATCATCTGGCTGCTTGGCGGCTGGCTGGTGCTGGTGCCGCTGGTGGCGATCCCGCTGCTGGTGCTGCCCGGGCTGGTGGCGCAGATTCCGCTGGCGCGGCTGTCGCAGCAGGGCATGAGCGAGGCCGCGCTGCGCAACGCGATCCTGATGGAATCGATCTACCGGGCCGAGGACATCAAGACCCTGCAGGCAGAGCCGCGCTTTCGCAAGCTGTGGGACCAGGTCAACGCCGTCAACGGCGAGATCGGCCTGAAGCAGCGCTTTATCGCCGGGCTGCTGCTGAACCTGTCGCAGACGGTGCAGCAGCTGGCCTATGTCGGGGTGCTGGTGGCAGGGGTGCATGGCATCCTCGACGGCGGCCTGTCGTTCGGCGCGGTGCTGGCCTGCTCGATCCTGACCAGCCGCACCATCGCGCCGCTGTCGCAGATCCCCGCGGTGCTGGGGCGCATCCAGAACGCGCGCGTCGGCAAGCAGGGACTCGACGCACTGCTGAGCCTGCCGCTGGACCACGACCCGGCGCGCGACGCGTACCACCGGCCCGCACTGGTGGGGCGTTATCGCTTCGAGCAGGTGGTGTACGGCTTCGACCCGCAGGAAAAGCCGGTGCTCAACATCCCGCAGCTGCAGATCGCGCCCGGCGAGCGCATCGCGGTGCTGGGCCGCGTCGGCGCCGGCAAGTCCACGCTGCTGCGTCTGCTGGGCGGGCTGGCAACGCCGGTGCAGGGCCGCATCCTGTTCAACGACACGCCCTTGCCGCTGATCGATCCCGCCGACGTGCGCCGCGACGTCGGCATGGTGATGCAGGAGTCCAGCCTGTTCTACGGCAGCCTGCGCGACAACCTGCTGGTGGCCGATCCGCTCGCCACCGACGAGGCCATGCTGCAGGCGCTGCGGCTGGCGTGCGCCGACCGGCTGCTGCTGAACCAGGTGCACGGGCTGGACCTGACCATCCGCGAGAACGGCGTGGGCCTGTCCGGAGGGCAAAAGCAGGCGCTGATCCTGGCGCGCACGCTGCTGCGCGCGCCCAACGTGCTGCTGCTGGACGAGCCCACCGCGTCGCTGGACGAGGCCACCGAGCAGGCCGTGATCGCGCGGCTGCGGCCCTGGCTGGGCCAGCGCACGGTGGTGGTGGCCACGCACCGCTACGCGGTGCTGGCGCTGGTCGATCGCATTATCGTCGTCGACAACGGGCGCATCGTGCGCGACGGCCCCAAAGATGCGGTGCTGGCCGCGCTGCGTGGCAAGGGCGCGCAGGCCGCGTCAGGAGACTGAGCATGGGCACGGACACAAGAGCGGCCGCGGCCGCGGACTGGATGCGCATCGGCGGCGAGCCCACCGGCCCGCGCTACCTGCTGTGGGTGATCGTGGCGGCGCTGACGCTGTTCCTGCTATGGGCGGCGCTGGCCGGGCTGGATGAAGTGGCGATCGGCGAGGGCCGCGTCACGCCGGCGTCCAAGGGCCAGATCATCCAGAGCCTGGAGGGCGGCATCCTGGCCGAGCTGGCGGTGCGCGAGGGCGACGTGGTCGAAGCCGGACAGCAGCTGGCCACGCTCGACCCGGTGCAGGCGCGCGCTTCGATGGAAGAGACGCTGGAGCGGATCGCGGCGCTGCAGGCGCGCGCGGCGCGGCTCCATGCGGAAATGAACGATGCCGCCAATGTTGCCTTCCCGGCCGAACTGGCCGGCAACGCCGCGGTGGTCGACCGCGAGCGCCAGCTCTTCACCGCCAACCGTCGTGCCTTCCGCGAGAATGTCGGCAACCTGCGCGAGCAGCTGCGCCTGGCCGAGAACGAGCTGCAGATCGCCATCCCGCTGCTGCGCACCGGCGCCACCAATGAAGTCGAGGTGCTGCGGCTGCGGCAGAAGGTGGCCGAGTTCTCGACCAAGCTTGCCGCCACGCAGAGCGAATACTACGTGGCGCTGAAGGCCGACTACGCCACCACCATGGCCGACCTGGGCCCGCTGCTGAAGGTGCGCGAAGGCCGTGCCGACCAGTTGCGGCGCACCGCCATCAACTCGCCGGCGCGCGGCATCGTCAAGGACATCCGCGTCTCCACCATCGGCGGCGTGGTCGGCCCCGGCGGCGTGCTGATGGAAATCGTGCCGCTGGGCGACCAGTTGCTGATCGAGGCGCGGCTAAGCCCGCGCGACATCGCCTTCATCCACCCGGCGCAGCCAGCCACGGTCAAGATCACGGCGTTCGAGCCGTCGATCTACGGCACGCTGCCGGCCCGCGTCGACCGGATCTCGCCCGACACCATCGAAGACCAGGTCGACAAGCGCATCTACTACTACCGTGTCTACGTGCTGACCGACCACGCCTACCTGGAAACCAGCGACGGCAAGCGCCACCCGATCCTGCCCGGCATGGTCGCCACGGCCGAGATCCGCACCGGCCGCCGCACCGTGCTGGATTACCTGCTCAAGCCGCTGCGCCGCGCCGCCGAGGCCTTGCGCGAGCGCTGACGGTGGTCCACCCGCGCGGCAGCGCGGCAGTCATGCCGACGTCGGCGACTGCATGCCCAGCACCGCCACCAGCGCCAGCACCAGCGCGGCGGTGCCGGCTTCGAGCAGCAGGCTGCGCCGCAGTGCCCGGACTGCCTGCAGCGCCGGGCCCGGCTCGCCGGTGCGCGCGGCCGCTTCCAGCCGCGGCGCCAGCGCAAACCGGTTCGCCGCCGCCAGACCCAGCATGGTGGCAAACAGCGCAAGCTTGGCCGCCAGCAGCCCGCCGTAGGACATCGGCGCAAATTCCGGCAGCACCGGCCCGACGATCAGCCAGTAATTGAGCACGCCGGTAATCACCAGCAGCGCCACGATGCGGGTACCGATGCGCGCGAAGCCGTTGGCGCTGCGGCTCAGCAGCGCAAGAGCCTCGCCGTGCGGCATCGACCCGGGCCATGCCAGCAGCAGGAACGCCGCCAGTGCCCCCACCCATGCACCCGCGGCCAGCAGGTGGGTCACGTCCGACGCCAGGTGCAGGTAGCGCACCGCGCCGTCGTGCGTCGCGCCATGCCCGCCCCACGCCAGCGTGGCCAGCGCCACGCCACCATACGCAGCCAGCACGGCGCAGGGCGCGCGCAAGCGGTGCAGGCGGCGCAGGCTCATGCCGGCCAGCACGAACAACAGCAGCGCCGCCACGCGCACGCACCAGGCCACGCCGAAATCGGTCCCGGTGACGATCATCGCCAGCACATGGGCCTGCAAGGCGGCATAGTCCGACGCGCCCGTCATGGCGCGCGCCATCTCGACCAGGGCCAGCAGCGACAGCGCGATGCCCACGCCGGCGCCAGCCAACGCCAGCGCGCGGAAACGGCGCGCGAAGCGGCCGGCGAGTTCATCCCGTTGCAGTGCGTAGAGGCAGAACAGCGGCAGCCCGAACACCAGCGCGAGGTCGAGATAAAGCGCCAGGCGCAGCCCGGCCGCCAGCCATTCCGGCTGCGCCAATTACTTCACCGTGAACGTGACGTTGCCATTGACGGGATGGGTGTCGGAAGAGACCGCGCGCCAGTCCACCCGGTAGCTGCCCGGCGGCAGCGGCTGCGTGGGGGTGATGACCATGGTCTTGGGGTCATCGCTGCCCGACACCTTCACGGCCATCTTCATCGGCGCATGGTTGGCCATGCCCGGCATCCCGGTCATCACCAGGTTGGCGCCGGAAAACTGGGTGACGAGGTTTTCGGAGAAGCGCAGCTCGATCTTCTGCGGCGCGGGCACCTCGGCCTTGTCGGCGGGCGTCGACGCTTCCAGCTTGGGATGCGCGAAGGCAAGGCTGCTGGCCAGCGCGGCGGTGGCCGCGATCATGGCGTGGATCAGGGGGCGATTGGCATGCATGTTGGTCTCCACTCAGGGATGTAGAAGTCGTGGTGATTGAAGCGATCCGTCAGAACCAGACGCGCACGCCGGCAACGAAGCGGGTTTCGCCCGACTTGCCGCCCGCGGTCCGGATCATGTCGGCGGTATTGCCGAAGGTCTGGTAGCGCTCCACGCCGATATACGGCGCGAACTGCCGGCTGAACTCATAGCGCAGCCGCAGCCCGACGGTGCCGTTGGACAAGCCGCTGCCAATGCCCACTTCCGGGTCGTTCTTGCCGTAGAGATTGGCCTCGATGCGCGGCTGCAGGATCAGGCGCTGCGTCAGCAGCAGCTCATATTCCGCCGACAGCCGCAGCGCGGTGCGCCCGCTGGTGCCGACATAGGCGGTGGCATCGACCTCGAACCAGTACGGCGCCAGCCCCTGCACGCCGAACGCCAGCCAGTTGCGCGCCGGACGCCCGCTGCCGGCGTCGTTGCGCAGGCCCAGCTGGGTGTCCCAGTAGCTGGCCACCGCATGGCCCCACAGCAGCTCGGTGCGGGCTTCGTGCAGCTTGCCCCTGGAGGCCTCGCCCTCGGCCTTGAGCACCAGCTTGTCGAAGCTGTTGCCGAACCATGCCTGCGCCTCGTAGGCGGCGGCATTGTGGCCGTTGGCATGGGCCCATTCCAGGCGGTCGACCAGCACCGAAGCGAACAGGTGCTCGTCGGCCATCACTAGCTGGCGCTTGTCGCCCAGCGCATACTGGCCGACGCCGAGCTGGTAGCCGCCGGAATAGGCGTGCGGGTCGCGCGCGTCGGGCGGCGCGCTGCCGCCCTGCATCTTCATGTCGCCATGGTCCATGGCCGGGGCCGACTCTTGCGGCGGCGCATTGGCGCCGTCCATGGTCTGGATCTCCGGCTGGTCCATACCTTGCACCTGGCCGTGGTCCATCCCTTGCATCTGGCTGTGGTCCATGCCCTGCATCTGGCTATGGTCCATCCCTTGCATCGTGGCGGGCGCGGCAGGCGCGGCCTGTTGGCCATGGCCGTGTGCATGGCCGGCATGCGGGTCCTGCGCAAAGGCTGCGCCCATGGCGCCCAGCGCCAGCGCGGCGGCCAGCATGGTCTTCTTGTATCCGGGCATGACAATCGAGAGTTCGGCTTGCTTCATCACGCCACCACCACTTCGCGGAACATGCCCGCATCCATATGCAGCATCAGGTGGCAATGCCAAGCCCAGCGCCCCAGGGCATCGGCAGTGACCAGGAAGCTGATGCGCTGCGCCGGCTGCACCGGGATGGTATGGCGCCGCGCCTGGAAGCTGCCGTCGGGCGCCTCCAGCTCGCTCCACATGCCGTGCAGGTGCATGGGGTGGGTCATCATGGTGTCGTTGTGCAGGATCACGCGCAGCCGCTCGCCATGCTTGAAGTAGATCGGCGTGGACTTGCCGAACTCGACCCCGTCGAACGACCACGTATAGCGCTCCATATTGCCGGTCAGGTGCAGCTCGACCTCGCGCCCCGGCCCGCGCGCATCCATGGGCCCGCCGATGGTGTGCTGGTCGGCCAGCGTCAGCACGCGCCTGCCGTTGTTGCGCAGGCCGATGCCAGGGTCGTCGAGGTTGGTGCGGGCCATGTCGACGCGCATGTCGGTGCTGGCGCCGTATTCGGTGCGGGCATGGCGCGCGGTCTTGCTGGGCACCCGCAGCGCATCGGCGGGCGCCATCGCGTGCTGGCTGTGGTCCATGCCGGCGTGGTCCATGCCCGCCATCGGCATCGCGCCATGGCCGGCGTGAGCGCCATGTCCGCCATGTCCGCCATCTCCGCCATGTCCTCCGTGACCGCCATGGCCGGTCATCGCGCCCATCATGTCGGTCATGGTCAGCCATTCGGCCCGGTCCAGCGCCGGCACCGGCGCCGACAGGCCCTCGCGCACCGCCAGCGTGCCGCGCGCATAGCCGGTGCGGTCCATCGATTGCGCGAACAGGGTGTAGGCGTCGTCCTGCGGCGTCACGATGGCGTCGCAGGTCTCGCCGGGACCGAAGCGGAATTCGTCGACGCTGACGGGCTCGATGTCCTGGCCGTCGACCTGCACCACGCGCAGCTTGAGGCCCGGGATGCGCACGTCGTAGAAGGTGTTGCCCGAGCCGTTGATAAAGCGCAGGCGCACGGTTTCGCCGCGGCGGAACAGGCCGGTCCAGTTGCCCGCCGGCGTGACGCCGTTGGCCAGGTGGGTCAGGGTGGCGCTGGACAGGTCCGCCAGGTCGGTCGGGCTCATCCGCATCTGATTCCACATGCGGCGCTTGTCGAGCGCCTGCTTCAGCCCGTCGCGCGACACGTCGCGGAAGAAGTCGACCACCGTGGGCTGGTTGTAGTTGTAGTAGTCGCCCTGGATCTTGAGCTTGTTCAGCACCCGCATCGGATCTTCGTCGGTCCAGTCCGACAGCAGCACGGTATGGTCGCGGTCGGCGTGCGCGCGCTCGTGCCCGGAAGCCGGATCGATCACGATGCCGCCGTACACGCCGGTCATCTCCTGGAAGCCGGAATGCGAGTGATACCAGTAGCTGCCGGTCTGCGTGACCTTGAAGCGGTAGGTGAAGGTCTCGCCGGGCGGGATGCCCGGGAAGCTGATGCCGGGCACGCCGTCCATCTGGTAAGGCAGGATGATGCCGTGCCAGTGGATCGAAGTGGCCTCGCGCAGGCGGTTGGTCACGCGGATGGTGACGGTGTCGCCCTCGCGCCAGCGCAGCGTCGGGCCGGGCAGCATGCCGTTGATGGTGGTGGCGATGGTCGGCGTGCCGGTGTAGTTGACCAGCGATTCGCCGATCACCAGGTCGAACTCGGTGCCGCGCAGCACCGGGCCGGCACCGCTGCCCGCAGGCGCGGGCTGTCCGTCGCGCGCGCCGCTGCCGCCGTGCCCGGCATGCTGCGCCCAGGCGCTGGCGCCAAACCCGCCCAGGCCGGCGACCACGCCGCCGGCGGCCAGTCCCTGCACGAAGCGGCGGCGCCGCAGGTCAGGCGATCCGGAAAGCGGGTCAGGCAGCAAAAGAGGCAGCGCGGGGCGGCCGGGGCTTGGATGGCGTCGCATGTCACGTCGGTTCGGTTGGTTGGCACGCCAAGCGTAGCCAGCGCCACCCTACCGAGGTCTGACCGGAACATGACAATCCGGTAATCTTGCGGTCATGTTGGCGCCGGCAACGCCGGCGTAGAGTTGCCTGGCCGTGTGGAAGCGCGCCCGGCACGACCAATCGCGTAAGGAAAGTGCTGATGAAACTGCTTGTGGTGGAGGACGAGTCCAAGACCGGCGAATACCTGCGCCAGGGGCTGACCGAGGCGGGCTTCGTCGTCGACCTGGTGCGCAACGGGCTGGACGGCCAGCACATGGCCATGACCGAACCCTACGACCTGATCATCCTGGACGTGATGCTGCCGGACGTGGACGGCTGGCGCATCGTGCAGGCGCTGCGCGCCGGGCAAAACCCGGTACCGGTGCTGTTCCTGACGGCGCGCGACAGCGTGGCCGACCGCGTCAAGGGGCTGGAGCTGGGCGCCGACGACTACCTGGTCAAGCCGTTCGCCTTCTCCGAACTGCTGGCGCGCGTGCGCACGCTGCTGCGCCGCGGCACCGCGCAGATGACGCTGGACCGCATCCAGGTGGCCGACCTGGTGCTGGACCTGACCCGCCGCCGCGCCACGCGCGCCGGCCGCCGCATCACGCTGACCAGCAAGGAGTTCGCGCTGCTGGAGCTGCTGGCGCGCCGCCGCGGCGAGGTGCTGCCGCGCTCGCTGATCGCCTCGCAGGTGTGGGACATGAACTTCGACAGCGACAGCAACGTCATCGACGTCGCCATCCGGCGCCTGCGCGCCAAGATCGACGACGGCTTCGAGGCCCGCCTGATCCAGACCGTGCGCGGCATGGGCTATGTGCTGGAGGCGCCCGAAGCCGCCGACGACGCCGACCCGCCGCCGACACACGACGGGCAGCCCACATGAAGCCCCGGCTGTCGCTGACGGCACGGCTCACTATCCTGTTCTCGCTGTCGTCGGCGGCGGTGCTGCTGGGGCTGGGCGTGCTGATCTGGCTGGCGATCGACGATCATTTCGCCGACGAGGACTACGCGGTGCTGGCCGACAACGTGCGGCTGATCGAGAAGATCGCCGCCGATGGCCCGGCGGCGTCGCTGCCGCAACGGCTGGGGCCGGCGCTGGAACACCATGCCGGCTTCGTCGCCGAAGTGCGTGGCGCCGATGGCAAGCGCCTGTACGCCACACGGGATTTCGATTTCCGCCCGGCGCTGGCCGCCGCCGCGCAGGCGCCGGCAGCAGACGACGCCTTTGCCTGGGAACAGCAGGGCCAGACCTACCGCGGCCTGCGCGCGCAGCTGGCGCTGGTGCCCGCCAACGCACAGTCGGGCGCAAGGCCCGGCACGCTGCAGGTGCTGGTCGGCATGGACACGGCGCTGCATGACCACTTCCTGCACGCGTTCCGCAACACGCTCGCGTTCTACGGCGCGCTGGCGGCGCTGGCGAGCGGGCTGCTGGGCTGGTGGGCGGCGCGCCGGGGGCTGTCGCCGCTGCGCACGATGGCCTCGCGCGCGCGCGCCGTGACCGCGCACAAGCTCGACGAGCGCATGCCGGTCGAGACCGTGCCGGTGGAAATGGCGGACTTGGCCGCCACCCTCAACGCGATGCTGGAGCGCCTGCAGCGCGACTTCGCCCGACTGTCGGAATTCTCGTCGGACCTGGCGCACGAGCTGCGCACGCCGATCACCAACCTGATGACGCAGACCCAGGTGGTGCTGTCGCAGCCGCGCGATGCCGCGCGCTACCGCGACGTGCTGGCGTCTAACGTGGAAGAGCTGCAGCGGCTGTCGCGCATGGTCTCGGACATGCTGTACCTCGCCAAGACCGAGCACGGCATCACGCTGCCCAGCGCGGAACCGATCGAAGTTGCCGATGAAGTCGAGGCGCTGTTCGATTTCTACGATGCGCTCGCCGAGGACAAGGGCGTGCGGCTCACGCTGCGCGGCCGCGGCCGCATCACCGGCGACCGGCTGATGCTGCGCCGGGCGCTGAGCAACCTGTTGTCGAATGCGCTGCGGCATACGCCCTCGGGCAAGGGCATCGTGGTGGAAATCACGCCGGGTGCCGACGCGGTGCAGGTGGTGGTCGAGAACGAAGGCGAGACCATCCGGCCGGAACTGCTGCCCGCGCTGTTCGACCGCTTCTTCCGCGCCGACAAGTCGCGCGCGCGGCCCGAGTCCGATGGCGCGGGACTGGGGCTGGGGCTGGCGATCACGCAGGCCATCGTCGCCGCGCACGGTGGCGCAATCGGCGTGTCGTCAGAGGCGGGCAAGACGCGCTTTACCCTGACGTTTCGCGCTTAGCCTGGCCTCACGCCCGGGCAAAAAAAGCCGCCCACGCCAGTTACAGCCGTGGGGGAGCTGGCGTGGGCGTGAAGACCACCGGATGCGGCTCCAGCGGTGCTCCGATGCTACGCAAATCCCCCGTTTGCGACTGCCAACAATTGTGTCGGCGGCCGTAACAGGCAGTGCCCTGAAACGCGCCCGGGCCGCGATCACGTCATACCGAGGCAGGCTGCGAGGTCGCGGAAAACGGCAGCTCGATGCGGAACACCGCACCCATGCCGGGCTGGCTGCTCACGCTGGCCTGGCCGCCATGCCGCTCGGCCACGGCGCGCACCAGCACCAGGCCCAGCCCAGTCCCTTCCGGCGCGCCCTGCTGGCCTTCGTGCAGCCGCGCAAACGGCTCGAACAGCCGCGCCTGGTCGGCCTCGGCGATGCCCGGCCCACGATCCTGCACGGCCACCACGAAGCGCTCCGGCGCGCGCGTCAGCGACACCGTCACGGTCCCGCCCGCGGGGCTGAACTTGATCGCATTGCTGACCAGGTTGGCGATGGCGCGCACCAGCAACGCGGGTTCGCCCTGCAGCACCGCGGGGTCGTCGGGCAGGTCGATCTGCAAGGACACCTCGCGCGCCTTGGCCAGCGCCCATAACTGGTCGGTGGCGTCGAGCACCAGGCCGCCGAGCTCCACCTCCATGAACGCCAGCGCCTTCGACTCCGCGCGCGCGACGCTGATGAAATCGTCGGCCAGCGTCAGGGTGCGGCGCGCATGCGCGCCGATGCGGGCCAGCACACCGCTGCCTGCGGCGGCATCGCCGGTGCCGGAGCCCGCCTGATGCGCGCGCCGCTCTTCCAGTTCGATCAGCGCCAGGATCGACGCCTGCGGCGAGCGCATGTCGTGCGACAGGAAGCGCAGCATCTGCTCGCGCTGGCGCTCCGCGAGGCGGATCGCGGTGATGTCGATCACGCTGACGATCAGGCCCGCCACGGCGCCGGATTCGCCATGCAGCGGCGCTCCATGCAGCAGGTAGCGGCGGTCGCCGCGCCCGGACACTTCGATGCCGCCCTCGGGCACCGGCGCCGGCGTCCGCGCCGCGGGCGCGCCGGCATGGCGGTCATGCAGCGCCTGCCAGTACGCCAGCGCCGGTGCCGGCGCCGGGCACACCGCCTCGATCAGCGCGCGGATGCCGGGACGCGGCAGGCCCGGCTCCGCTGGTCCCTCAGGTACGCGCGCCAGCAGCGCCGGGGCCAGCGCCACGCAGCGCCGGTTGGCCAGCAGCACGCCGCCGTCGAGATCGCAGATGGCGGTGGCATCGGGCAGGCTTTCCAGGCCGTCGGAAAGGAAACGGCGCAGGCCGCGCAACTGCGCGCTCATGCCGTAGACCGCGCGCATGCGGCTGTCGAGCGTGGCGCCGGGGTGGCGCGGCGCGGGCATCACGCCGGGCTCGCGCTCCAGCCGCGCCAGCTCGTCGCTGAGGAAGCGCAGCGCCGCTTCCTGGCGCAGCCAGCTCCACAACGGATAAAACAGCACGCAGCCCAGCACCGCCGCGGCCGGCGCAAACCAGAGCCGCGCCAGCGCCAGCAGCGCCAGCGACCCCAGCAGCAGGCCCGCCAGCAGCAGCGCGGTGGCGACCAGCGCGCCGCGCGGCGGCAGCCGCAGCGCGGCCAGCGCCGCCAGCAGCACCGCCAGCAGCGTGCCGCCGGCCTGCCATGCCGGGGATACCGCGACAATGGCATCGCCGTCGCTCACCGCCTGCACCGTGTTGGCCAGGATCTCGACGCCGCTCATGCCACGGCCGTCGCGCGAGACCGGCGTCGGCAGCACGTCGCCCATGCCGGTGGCGAGCGCGCCGATCAGCACCGCCTTGCCGGCAAACATGGCCGGATCGGCGCGGCCATCGAGCACGTCGCGCACCGATACGCGGGCGAAGGTGCCGGGGGGGCCGGCGTACGGGATGCGCAGGCGGCCGCTGCGTTCCCAGCCATTGGCTTCGGCGACCACGGCGGGCTCATGGCGCACGCCCTCGGGCAGCGCCCCCGCGCGGCCGAAGCCAGCCATCACCGCGGCCAGGTGCGGCACGCCGGCGGCGGCCACCGGGTGCGGGCCTTCGCGCAGGTAGACCTGGCGCGCCACGCCGTCGGTATCGACCACCATGTTGATATGGCCAACAGCGGCGCCCAGCCCGGCCAGCGGGTAGCGCACCAGCATGCCGGCGGGGCCGGGCTCGGCCAGCACCGGCAGCACCACGTTGCCGGCCAGCGCCATGCTGCGCGCCAGCACGGCGTCGTCGTGCGGATAGCGGGTGTCGCGCTCGGACAGGATCACGTCGACGCCGATCACGCGCGGCCCGCCGGCGGCGATGCGTTCGATCAGCTGCGCCAGCACCGCGCGCCGCCACGGCCAGCGGCCGATGGCGGTAATGCTGGCGTCGTCGATGCCGACAATGACGATGTCGTCGCGGGCGGGATGATGCTGGGCGCCGATGGCGATGTCGTAGGCGGCCAGGTCGGCGCGTTCGGTCCAGCCCTGGCGCGCCGCGAACATCACCAGCGCCAGTACCGCGACGGCCAGCAGGAACCATTCGACCAGCGTGCGCTGGCCGAAGGCGCGCCCCGCCGCAGGCGGCTCCGCGCGCGCGCCCGGCGCGGCGGGTGCGTCAGTGGAGCCGGATGCGGCCACCGCCGTCCGGCCGGTCGCCCGAACCGATTGCGCCGCCCTGCCCGTCGCGCAGGATGGCGATGACTTCAATGCGCTGCGGCGCCGAGAACGCGGCCGGGTCGGGCGCCACGCCGGGCGCGGCGCGCGCCACACGGATGAAATAGACGCCCGGCGCGGGGCGCGGCAGGTCGATGGCGTTGGTGGCGGTGTGTTCGTCCGCCAGCAGCGTGCCAAAGCCCGCATCGGCCGCCAGCTGCACCCGGTAGCCGGGGCCGCCGCCGCCATCGGGCCAGCCGATGTGCAGCGCGCCGCCGTCGTCCTGCAGCGTGGGAACCGGCGGCTTGGGCTCGACGCGGAACGGCACCGCGTCCGACCACGGGCCCGGCAGGCCCGCCGCATCGACGCTGCGCACGCGCCACCACCAGCGGCCCGGCGCCAGCGCCTGCGCGGCGGGCGACGCGGCGGCGGCATGGACGGCGGCATCGCGGGTAAAGGCGGCATCGGTGGCGAGCGCCAGCTCGTAGCTGGCCGCGCCCGGCACCGTGGCCCATTCGAAACTCACGGCATCGGCATAGCGCACCGCATCCGCGGCGGGCTGCTGCGTGAACGGTGCCGGCGGGTTCAGCCGCACCGAGACCGGCGCCTGCGCGTCATGGCCGGTCAGCTGGTGCCGGTCGATGGCGCTGACGCTCAGGTACAGCGTGCCTTCCGGCAGGCCGTCGACCCGCACCCGGGCGGCATCGGCGCCGCTGGCGGTGCCGGTCCAGACCAGCTCGCTCAGCGCCGCATCGCGCGCCACCCGCACGCGATAGCCAACTGCGCCCGGCACCGGTTGCCAGGCCGCCTCGAACGACGGCCCCAGCACGGTTTCATTCGGCGGCAGCAAGGCCGGCGCCGGCAGCAGCGCCACCGGTTGCGACAGCCTGCCGCCGGCCGACACGCCGATGCCAAAGCCGGCCTCGAGCGACGCCGCCGCGGTCATCGCGCGCTGCGATGCCGCTGCCGGTGCCGATCTTGTGCGCGCGGCACTGACGCCGATACGGCCTTGCAGCACCTCGCTGCGGCTGCCGCCGGCATCGGCCGAAACCCGGTAACGTGTGCCGCGCACGCCGGTCACCATCATCGGCGTATGCATCTCGAAGCGGCCGACCCCGCCGCCCTCGGGCGCCACGCGGGTCTCTGCAGCCCCTGTGTCGATGCGGATCACGGTGTCGACCAGGCCGCTGCGCGTGAAGGTGCGCAGCCGGTTCACCGCCACCGTGGTGCCGGGCGGCAGGGTGACGCGGGTGCGGTCCGGCAGCTCGAGCGTGGCCGAGCCGCCGGCCGGGGTCTCGATGCGCGCGGCCTCGTCCAGGGTCATGCCGACCTGCACCGGCCGGCCGTTGGCGCGCACCGCGCCGCTGACGTAGACCACACGCGCCGACGCCGCCTGCTCCGGGATCTGGGCGAGCGGGATGCGTACGCGCGACCCCGGCACCAGCCGGTACGGATCGGCCACGCCGTTCAGGCGCTGCAGCGTGCGCCAGCCCTGCTCGGAAGCCATGTAGCGCGAGGCCAGCCCGATCAGCGTATCGCCCGGTTCCACTACGTAGATAAAGTCGGCGCCCTGCGCGCCTGCGGGGCCGGCCTGCGCCGGCACCGCTGCGCCGGCCAGCAGGGCCAGCGCGATACCACGCACGACCCTACGCATCGCGCTCCTCGTCCGCCTGCGCTTCGGCCGCGGAAATCTCTTCGAAACGATAGCCGTGCGAATACACCGAGGTCAGCCGCACGCCGTTCTCGGGGCGCAGCGCCAGCTTCAGGCGCAAGCGGGAAATATGCGTGTCGAGCGTGCGCGAGCCCGCCCCCATGGCGCGGCCCCACACCGCCTGCTCCATCACCTCGCGCGCCAGCAGGCGCCCGGTATTGCGGAACAGGAACAGGGCCAGCTCATATTCGCGCGGCGACAGCACCGCGGCTTCGCCGCCGACGGTGATGGTGCGCGCGTGGGTATCGACGGTGTAGTTGCCGCGCCGGATCAGCTCGACTTCCTGCGCGGCCTCCGGATAGGCGCGGCGCAGCAGCGAGCGCACGCGCGCGACCAGCTCGCCGGCGCGGATGGGCTTGAGCATGTAGTCGTCGGCGCCCACCGTCAGGCCGTCGACGATGTCGGATTCGGCGGTACGGCTGGTGACGAACAGGATCGGCGGCATATTGCCGGACTTCTGCCGCACCCAGCTGACCAGTTCATAACCGCTGGTGCCCGGCAGCTGCCAGTCGACCAGCAGCAGGTCGTAGGCCCGCTCGCGCAGCGCGCGCAGCAAGTCGGGGCCATTGGCGAAGGATTCGCATTCGAAACCGGCTTCGCCCAAAATCTGCCGGATCAGTTCGGCCTGA
This sequence comes from Cupriavidus phytorum, assembly GCF_003254285.1. Classification (NCBI taxonomy): domain Bacteria; kingdom Pseudomonadati; phylum Pseudomonadota; class Betaproteobacteria; order Burkholderiales; family Burkholderiaceae; genus Cupriavidus; species Cupriavidus phytorum. The sequence goes on along the minus strand of NZ_QKZN01000001.1, from coordinate 247,133 downwards.
TCCGGATCATCCTCCACGGATGCAATTCGCATACCTCTACACCCTTCTGCCAGCTTCCGACTGCAACTGCGGTCTCTGCCACGGCGTGTCGACGGCCCGGCCGGCAAGTCATTCTTAGTATTTCACCCTGGCAAGGGGCGCGGCCGTCGATCTGAACCGGCGGGCCTGGCCGAAGCCCGCCGGCTGCCGCAATGTTACCCAATCGCGGCCCATTCCGTCGAGACGCCACGAGGTGGGGTGCGCCAGCGTGCCCACCTGGCACCATTGCGCCCGCCGCGCTATTGCAGCATGTAGGTCTCGTACTCGAGCCGCTCGAGCTTGTGGTCCAGCATGGCCAGCGCCAGCGCCACCACCACCAGCAGCGACACCGCGAAGCCGTAGCCGTACCAGGCCGGCCCCAGCTGCAGCGTCGCCAGCGTCAGGGCGCAGTTCAGCACCACGAACAGCGCGGTCAGCAGCAGCACCTCGCGGCGCCGGTCCAGGTAGAAGTAGATGTTGAGCACGCCCAGCAGCACCACCTGCAGGCTGGCGCCGATCACGTCGACGTACAGCAGCGGCAGGTACAGCTCGGAAATGCCCAGCAGCCGCAGCACCCACGTGCCCACCGCGAACAGCAGCAGCGCGGCGATGGCCTGCACCTTGACGATCTCGTACAGGCCCAGCCGGATGGTCTGGACCATGGTGTTGCGCATGTCCTCGATATGCTCCAGCGAGCTGCCGCCGCGCACCGCATCGTAGAACGCGTCGTAGTATTCGACGAAATCGGTCTCGATGCGCACCAGGAACACCGCCATGCCGGGAATGATGGCGAGGTAGGCCAGGAACACCGGGATGTCGTAGATGATCGACGCGCGCAGCGGCCCGATCACCTGGTGGCCGGTGGATGGCGCATACCAGAACATGAACTTGTCGATCCAGATGCCCAGGTTGTAGAGCAGCCCGATCGCCACCAGGCTGGGGTAGGCATAGCGGCGCCGGAACACCTCGAACGAGATGAACTGCCGGCTGGTGTAGTTGCGGTAGATCAGCGTCACCATGCCGGTCAGCAGGCACAGCTGGCCGGCAACGAACCCGCCCAGCAGCCCTTCCATGCCGTAGCCGCGCAGCCCCAGCGCGGCCGCCACCGAGACCGCGTAGCCCAGCAGGAAGGTCCACACGATGGCCTTGTACTGCTTCATGCTCGACAGGAAGATCGCGGCGATCCAGATATTACTCAGCACCACGAAGCCCGCCACCATCAGCAGCCGGTACAGCACCGACTGCTCGCCGAAGCTGAACACCGCGCACGCCACGCCGATGCCGCCCGCCAGCACCGTGGCCAGCAGCGCCACCGCGTGGTAGTTGCTGAGGATCAGGTGGTCGCGCTTCTCGAACAGCCGGTCCGAGGTAAAGCGCGTGAACGACAGCTGCATCGGCCCGGTCAGGATCAGGCTGCCCGCGATCAGGTAGGTCACCGAGACCTGGAACTGCGTGATCAGCGTGCCCGGCACCACGAACGGCAGGCTCAGCATGCCGATCAGCAGGATGCCGACGATCGACAGGATCCACGGCCCCGAGCTGATGATGCCGGCATACGCGTAGGCGCTGAGCATGCCGGACAGGTTGTCCCGCCGCAGCATCTTGCGCAGCTCGAATCCAATGCCAGCCATGCTCAGGCTCCTCCGTGGACCGGGCAGCGCGCGGGATTGCCGCCGTGCCGGGCTGCGTCGGGCGCGGTGCCATCGGCCTGCGCCATCAGCCGTTGATACAGTTCGCGGTAGCTGCCGACCATGCGCTCCTGGGTGTAGTAGCGCTCCACGCGCGCCACGCCCGCGGCCTGCGCCGCCTGCCAGCGCGCCGGGTCGCGCAGCAGCCCGAGCGCGGCCGCGGCCAGCGCGGCGGGATCGGCGATGCGCACCACCTCGCCGGCCGGGCCCAGCGCGGCGTCCTCACCGGGCAGGCCGAACAGCAGCTCGCGGCACGAGCCCACGTCGGTGGTCACGCACGGCACGCCCGCGGCAAAACCTTCCAGCACCACCAGCGGCAGCGCTTCGCTGATCGAGCTGAGCACCAGCACGCCCACCTGCGGCAACAGCGCGTCGATGCGCTGGAAGCCGAGGAATTTCACCTTCTTGCCCAGCCCCAGGCTTTCGGCCAGGCTGCGGCATTCGCGCGCGTATTCGGGGTCTTCGTCCTCCGGGCCGGCGATCCAGCCTTCGGCCTCGGGATACTCGCGCACCACCGTCAGCATCGCGCGGATAAAGGTCTTGACGTCCTTGATCGGCACCACCCGGCCGATCAGGCACAGCACCGGCGGCACCCCCGGCTGGCGCCGCGCGCGCAGCGGCGCCAGCCGCGGCAGGTCGATGCCGTTGGGGATGCTGCGCGTGCGTGCCTCGGGCGCGCCGTCCTGCACCTGGCGGCGGCGGTTGCCTTCGTACAGCGCGACGATGTCGTCGCCGGCGTCATAGCAGACCCGTCCCAGGGTTTCGAAAAAGCGCACCCACAGCTCGCGGAAATAGCTGATCTGGGAGATGTCGCGCTCGAACACATTGCGGTTGTCGCGGATCCACTGGCTCTGGAACAGGTCGATCTTGCGTTCCTTGGTATAGATGCCGTGCTCCGACACCAGCAGCGGGCGCTGGTTGCGGTGGCGCAGCAGCGCGCCGAGAAAGCCCGCATAGCCGGTGGAGACCGTGTGGTAGACGCGCGCCGGGATCAGCCCGTCGGCAATCCGCACCAGCTGCCACAGCGGCTTGTGCATGATGCGCACGGTCCAGAAGTAGTCGGTGAAGGACGGGTCGGTGCAGAAGCGCCGGTATTGGTCGGTGATGGTCTGCCAGGCGCGGCGGCTGTACAGGAACGCGTCCTCGCCCAGCGCGCCGCCCTCGCGCAGCGCCGGCATCAGTTCGCGGATCATCGCGCCGGCCTCGGCCTCGCGGCCGGGCTCGCGCAGCAGGTCGTGCAGGCGGTCGGCGGCGTCGAACGCCTTCGCGTCGCCGCCGCGGCCCTGCGCCAGCGGCGGCGGCGGGAAGTCGTAGAGGTAGTGCGTTTCCAGGTGCACCACGTTGGCCGGCAGCTGGTAGGCCATGTCGCCATAGTCCTCGCGCCGGCTGCCGATGAAGACGATGCCGAAGCGCAGCTCCGGGAACGCGCGGATCATCTGGTTGACCCAGCTCGACACGCCCCCGCTGACGTACGGGAAGGTGCCTTCGAGCAGCAGCATGACGTCGGCCGACGCCGCTTTCAGCAGGATCTCGCTCATGATTGCCAGTACCGCAGCAGGGGCCGCACCAGCGGGAGCGGCGAGGGGCTGTCAAAGGATGCCATCAGCTGGCGCACCGCGGCGTAGTCGCGCTCCAGGTAGGCGGCTTCGGCCAGATGCGGCAGCACGCGCTCGCGCGCGAAGCCGAGCGCCTCGGCGCGCTGCAGCCAGGCGCGCGCCTCGCGCGGTGCGTTGCGCGCCAGCGCCAGGCGTCCGCGCATGTACCACAGCGAGGCAATGCCGTCGTCGTGCGACAGCGCCGCGCTGGCGTAGCGCTCGACCTGGCTGGCGGTATAGCGGTAGACGTCGCCCTGCACCAGGTTCTGGTAGATCAGTTCCCAGTACAGGTCGGCCAGGCGCTTGCTGATCTCGGCGCGCTCGCCCGGGCTGTAGGCAGTCTCCAGCCGCGGCAGCTCGGCCAGGATCTGCTGGGTCAGCTGCTTCTCGGCGCCGTCCAGCATGCCATAGGCCAGCAGCCGGATATCGTCGGCGCTGTCGGCCAGCAGCTCGCGCAGCACCGGGCTGACGGTGCGCGCCGGCATCGACTGCATCGCCACCAGCGCGGTCATGCGCTCCGGCAGCGGCGCGCGCGCATTGCCCAGTTGCGCCCGCAGCCGCGCGCCGCCGCCATGCGTGACGCGCGACATCAGGTGCGTGACGAATTCGGGCAGGCCCACGGTGCCGATGCCGCTGGTGTCGACGCGGCGCGCGAACAGCTTCGACAGCAGGTAGCTGCCCACGCACACCAGCGCGCCGCCGAGCGGCACGAAAAAGCAGAACAGCGCCAGGAAGCCGTAGCTCCACGCGAACGGCACGCGCAAGCGCCGTGGCAGCAGGCGCCACAGCAGCAACGCCGTCAGCGCCGCGGCCACGGCCTGCATGCCGAAAAACGCCAGCAGCAGCGCGGTGCTGTTGCCGGCGCGCGCCAGCAGCGCCAGCGCGGCGATCTGGGCGGCCAGGCCGCCGGCGCCGAGCTTAAACATGGGGCGCTTTCCCGGCTGCCGGTGCCGGCCGCGCCGTCGTGCCGTCCACCTGGGCCCGGCGCAGCAGCTTGACCAGCGCCTCTTCGGCACCGGTCGCGGGCACCGCCAGCGAGTAGACGCCGATGCCGGCGCGGGTGAAATCGGTGCCGAACTGCGCGCGCAGCATGTCTTCGATGCGCACCAGGTAGGCCGCCACGGCCTGCGCATCGGACAGCGGCATCAGCGTCAGCATGGCGCGATGGTGGGGATTGACCAGCGGCCAGGCCACGTCGAGCGCGCGCCGGCTGCGCACCACCTGTTCGAACAGCGCATCGCGCTCGGGATCGGTGTCGAACACCAGCGCCACCACCGAGCTGTCGATGCCGGTCTCGCGCTGCAGCCGCGACAGGCGAGCATAGTCCAGCGCAAACGGATACGGGCACGCCGGCAGCGCCGCCAGGATGGAGCGGGTGGCGCCGGCATGCTCGACCCCGTCGGCGTAGTAGCCCAGCAGCACCATCAGCATCTGAAGGTTCTCGTAGTTCAGCGACAGGAACGGCATGCGCTCCACCACCAGCAGGCCGATCAGGTGGTCGGAGCCTGCCAGCACCGGCGCCACCGCCACGTAGCGGGTGCGGGCATCGTGCTGCAGGCCGTCGGCGCGCAGGTGGGCGAGCTGGCGCGTGTCCAGGCAGTGGCGCACCAGCGGATCGGTGGGGTCGAGCGTGAAGGCCGGGCCGATGCTGGCCGCGGGCTCGGCCTCGACGCGCTCGCCATCGCAGGCGTAGAGCGCGGCCGCCTCGACCTGGCAGGCCTGCGCCACCACCTGCAGCACCGGCTGCGCGCCGGCCAGCACGTGCCCGCCGCGGGCGGCCTGTTCCAGCGCCACGCCGCGCAGCTGCGACAGCGTGTCGCGCAGCGTGGTGGGCCGCGCCAGCAGGTCGTTTTCCAGCCGCGAGTGGGAGATGCGCAGCAGGTAGTGGTTCTTGGTCAGCGCCGCCAGGCGCTCGTCCAGGTAGCGGTTCACGGCGCGCGCGCGCGCCAGGCGCGTGCCCCAGATATCGCCGAACTGCCCCGCCACCAGCACCAGCAGCAGGCCGCCCAGGAAGAACAGGCGCGGGAACGGGCCGGGCATCACGCCGGTCTGGTGGTACACATACCAGGCGCCCAGCAGCATCAGCACGCTGCCCACGCCGATCAGCGTGCCGTAGCGCAGCGCCAGGATCACCGGCAGCAGCCACGCCCACGGAAAACCCATGCCCAGCAGCAACGGATTCTGCGGCAGCACCAGCCAGGCCAGCCCCAGCGCGGCCAGCATCGCCACCACCAGTTCCACCACGGCGGCCGGCCCCGTGACCGCGGGCGCGAGCAGGCGCGCATAGCGCCCGCCCAGGCCGATGCCCTGTCCCTGCCGCGCGCGATAGGTGTTGTCAGCCGTCTTGGCCACGCTCATCCCCTTGCTTCAACCATCCATCGCCGCGCTGCCGCGGCGCCGTGCCGATCAACGCCACCCTCACCTCAGCCATTCATCAGCCCTGCATCAGCGGCGCCAGCAGGCGGCGCAGCAGCTTTTGCGCGGTGCCCGACAGGGAGGCACGGCTCCAGCCGCTGTCGCTGCCGGTGGCGGACCACACCACTTCGCCGCTGTTCACATCGAGCAGCTGCAGCGAGATGCCGACCGCCGGCTCGCCGTCCACGCCCACCTTGTAGCGCCATTCCTGCACCGCGCCGGTCAGCGCATAGCGGGCCTTCTCGGCGCGCGCCCATTCCAGCGCCTTGCCTACCGCCTCGCGCTCGGCCGGCTCGAACAGCGTTTCGGGGTTCAGCGCGGCCGGATAGCGCTTCAGGCTGGCCACGCCGCCGGTCTTGAGCAGGCTCTCGGCGATGGCTTCGGCGCGCAGGCCGGCCTGCGGCGTCTCGGTGTAGTTGACGATCGGCAGCACCGCGATGGTCTCGCCGCGCGCCAGCGTCGGCGCGCGCCCCACGTCCGTCACCGCGCAGCCCGCCAGCCACAACGCCGCGCCCAGCGCGCCGCACCATGCGGCCAGCCGCCTCGCCACCGCCTTGCCCGTCTTGCCCGTGCCTTGCTTGTTCATGTTCATCCCCTTTTTCCGTATTGCCATATCTGTTGATGCCCCGCCTGTCCCGCCATGCGCCGCGCGCTCAGTACAGCCATCGGTAGCGCAATCCCAGTTCCGTCATCGGCCGCCCGCCATTGCGCGCCGCAGTCTCGTGCGACACATAGAGCGCCAGGTGGTCGTTGCCGAACACCGAGCCCGCCACGCCGCCCTGCACGCGGAAGTTCTGCCGCGCGCGGGTGTCGTGCAACAGCCCGATCTCGCCGAACGGCCGCCACTTGCGGGTGTATTCGTCCAGCAGCTCGGTGCCGAAGCCGAACAGCACGCCAGCCTGCGTGAAGCCCTGCGGCATGTAGAACGCCGGCGTCGCGGCATCGCCGGCCGGCACCAGCGCGGCCTGGCGCGGCGTCAGGCTGCCGCCCTGCGTGCTGTAGCTGGCATGCGTGGCGACCACGCGCACGGTGTAGTCCGGATACGCGGTGCGGATCTTGTAGCCGGCCTCGACGTCATACACCATGCCGTGGCCCAGCGTGCTGCGGTCCTGGCCGCGAAAGCGGCTGTACTCGATGCGCGCGCCGACGAACTCGCGCAGGCTGAAGCGCCACGTCGCGCCCAGCCCCAGCACGTCCTTGGCCCCACCCACGCGCAGGGGCGCGGACTCGTCGGCCGGCTGGTTGAGCCCCGCCAGCGTGCTGAACTGCAGCCGCCCCTGCTGGTTCCACTCGCCGAAGAAGCGCGCCGTGGCCATGGTGTCGAGGCCCTCGCGGTAGCCCGCGGTGGCGCGCCAGCGCTGATTGTTGTCGCGGTAGCCCAGCGACAGGTCGGCGCGCCGGTCCGACGACGGCACGTTGGCCAGCTGCCGCGGATCGGTGCTGCGCTGGTCGCGCCAGGTGCCGCGCAGGTTCAGGTCATAGCCATCCCACAGCCGCACGCCGCCGGCCAGGCTGCCTTCGGTGAACTCCAGCGGCTTCTGGTGCAGGAAGCGCACGCGCGGCTCGATCGCCTGCGCGTTGAACAGCAGCGTGTCGCGCAGGGTTTCCTGCAGCGCGTCGTCGGAGCGGGCGCGCTCCTGGGTCTCGAAGGCCAGCGTCTGCGCCGCCCCCAGGCGGTCCAGGCGCTGGTTGGCCTCGATCTGGCTCGCCACCGGCACGCGGCCGGCCTGGCGCTCCAGGATACGGTCCAGGCTGTTCAGGTCCTGCCGGTCCAGCGCGATCGCCACCTCGGCATACGCCGGACGCTGCAGCCGGCTGGCGTACTGGCGTGCCAGCCAGCCGCGCGCCAGTTCGTTCGATTCCGCCGACATCGCCCAAGCCAGCGCGGCATCGCGCCCGGCGGCCGACAATGCTGCCTCGCGCCGCGCCGCGTCGCGCACGACCTCGGCGGGGACGGGCTCGCGCAGCGGCGGCAGTCCTTCGATCTCGCCGAGCTGCGACGCCGCGTCCGCGTCGGGCGGGCTTAGTTCGCGCGCCGCCGTGGAAGCGCGGTCGGCGCGCAGCATCTGGATCACCAGCGCGCGCGAGACCTCGCCCGAGGCAAAGATCTGCCCCAGCGCCACGGTCTGGCGCCGCAGGTCCGCGCGCGACGGCGCGCCCGAGGCGTTCTCGCGCTCTTCGTCGCCATCGGCATGGTCCGGGCGCATGCGCGCATCGCCAGCGCCGCGCCGGACCCGGCCACGATGCAGGTCGATCCACGCCTGCCGGCGCACGCGCCAGGCCATGTCGGTCTGGCCGATGGCTTCATAGGCGTCGGCCAGCAGGCTGAGCCAGAGCGGGTCGGCGCTCTTGCCGTCGTTGAGCTTGCGCAGGTAATGCAGCGCCGCGCGCCCGTCGTGGAAGCGCATATGGCCGGCGGCGAAGGCGCCCCACAGGTCGGGATTGTCCTCGGCCTGGTCCTGCAGGCGGCGCATCACCGCGCGCACCTCGGTATCGGTGCCCTGGTCGACCAGCGTCCACAGCAGCGCCGCCAGCGTTTCGCTGTCGGCGTCCGGCAGGCCCGCGGCATGGCGCAGGTCGGCCAGCGCCTGCTCGCGCTGGCCCGTGACGCGGTAGTACTCGGCGCGCCGCATCAGGAAGCGGCTCGACTGCCAGGCGGCACGGCGCTGCTCCGCGCTCATGTCCTGCAGCAGCCGCTCGATGCGGCGGTAGGCGTGGGCGCGCGTGTAGTAGTACAGCGCCAGCTCCAGCGCGGCCGGGCTGGCGCTGCGGCGCCAGTCGGCCTCGGCGATGCGGCCGGCGTCGATCGGGGTCCTGTCGTAGTAGGCGATCAGGTTGGAGAAGTCCGCTTGCTGCGTGGCGCGGACCTCGGCCATGCAGTCGTTGCGCGCCGGGCCCTCCGGCAGCTGCCGGCAGTGCTCGTCGCGGGTCTGCGCGGCCGCCATCATCAGGTGCCGGTAGCCGTCCTGCAGCAGGTCGTCGCGCTGGTTGAGCCGCGCCAGCTCGGTGAACGTGCGCCAGAACAGCAGGTCGCGCGGACCCGCGGCGGCGCGCGCCGGCAGCATCGCGTCCAGCGCCTGGGGCAGCCGGCCGCGCACATAGAGCAGGTTGGCCAGCTTGAGCGCGTAGGCCGGGCGCGGGCCGAAGCGCTGCTGCAGCTGCGTATAGAGCTGGAAGGCGCGCTCGTCCTTGCCGGCGCGTTCGGCCAGCGCGGCGTGGCGCTCGATGATCTCGCGCGCCTTCGGGCCGCGGCTCAGGCCTTCGAGGAAGCGCATGGCCTCTTCCGGTTCGCCCAGGCGTTCGTAGGCGGCCACCACCTGGTCCACCGTGTTCAGGTCCGAGCCGCCCGCGCGGTGGCGCAGCGCGGCCAGGTAGGCGCGATCGTCGGACAGCCCCGGCGCCAGCCGCATCACCGCGTCCCACGCGCGCTCGTCGTTGGTGGCGCGGGCATAGTCGAGCCAGCTCTGCAGCGCCACCGCCGGCTGGCGGTTCCATTCCGCCACCTGCGCCAGCCGCTCGCGCCAGACCGGCTCGGCCGGCAGCCGGCGCACCGCGGTCTCGGCCACGCGCTGGGCCTGGTCGAGCTTGCCCGCGGCCAGGAACACGCGATAGGCCAGCTCGTAGTCGTCGGCATTGAATTTGGTCTCGTCCGGCGGCGCGGGCGGGGCTTCCTGTGCCGCGATCCTGCGCACGCCGAGCTGGCCGGAAGCGGCCAGCGCCTCGCGCAGCGCCAGGCCACGCGGCCCGTCGAGAAACACCACGCCGCGCTCGCGCCACGGCTGGCTGGCGGCGATGCGCCGCACCTCGGCCTCGCGCGCGGCGAGCGCGGCCGGCTCCGCATGGCCGGCATCGCGCAGCCGCGCCGACACCTTCAGCAGCCGCTCGACATAGCGGCTGGCCTGCTCCGGCTTGTTGGCCGCCAGCGCCAGCCGGGTCAGGTAGCGCAGCACCTCGGGGTCGTCGAGCAGCTTGCCGCCGTGGCGCTCGGCCTGCGCCAGCGCTTCGTCCAGCAGGTTGCCGGACTGCAGGGTCTGCACCGCCTTCAGGAACAGCGCGCGCCGCTCGGCCAGCGTGGTCGCGGCGGCCTGCTGCGCGAACAGTGCGTTGGCGGCATCGCGGTAGTCGCCGCCAGCAATCGCCATCTCCGCTAGCTGGCGGTTCCAGAATGCCGCGTTGTTGCGGTCCTGGCTCGCCAGCGCGGTATAGAACCGGCGCATCGCCTCTTCCGCGCCGGCCTGGCGCGCCTGCGTGGCCAGTGCCTGCAGGTCGGCCACGCTCCAGCGGCGGGCGGCGGCCTGGTCCAGCAGCCGGCGCAGCTGCACCAGGTTCTGTTCGCGCTCGGCGGTTTCCGGCAGCGCGGCCCAGGCGCGCTGCTGCGCGATCTCGATGCGCGTGCGCAGCACCTGGCCCGACAGGTCGGTGCCCTGCACCGCCTGCATTCGCTCCAGCATCGCCTGCGCGTCTTCCAGGCGGCCGGTGCGCGCGTACTGCTCGGCCAGCACGCCCATGAAGGCCGGATCGTCGGGCGTGACCTTCCACCAGGCCTCCAGGTAGGCCATGGTCAGCCCGTCGATGGTGCGGCCCTGCCCCAGCAACCGTTCGCGCAGGGTTTCGCGCGGGAACATCAGCGCCAGGCCGATGCCCACGATCGCGGTAAAGGTCAGCACCAGCGTCGGCGGCAGCAGCCGCTCGCGCTCAGCCGGCGCAGCGGACTTCGACTTGTTGCCTGACATGATTGGGGTCGGTCACGGGTGCGGTATCGACGCGCAGCGTGTTGCGCTCGCGCACGGCCGCCACGGCCTTGCCATCGACGCTGACACGGCAGTGGCCGGCGTTGGCCAGGCGGAAGAACGGCTTGAAGTAGCCACTGAAGGCAAAACGGGTGACGCCGTCGCGCTGCGACCAGTCGCGCACGATGCCGCTGGCTTCTGCCAGCTGCGGCGTGGCCGGCGCCGGGGCCACGGCCTCGCGCACGTCAAAGCGCGCGTCGCCGCCGTCCAGGTGCAGGTACACGCCGCCGCCGGGCGCCGGCGAGGTTCCGGTCACGCCCTTCGCCGCGGCAACATCGGGCAGGCCCGCGCCGCTCCAGCGCAGGTTGCGCAGGTTGCCGTCGCCGCGCACGATCCATTGCGTGCCACGACTGCCGGCATTGCCGGCACTGCCGTCACCCACTTCCCGCGCCACCGCCATCTCCTGCCAGTCGAGCACCTTGCGCACGTAATCGGTCGAATGCAGCGGCAGCAGTGGCTGCGCCAGCACGTAGTCATAGACCTTGCGCAGCGCCTTCAGCGACGCCGCCTTGGTGCCCGAGTAGCTGTGGTAGTAGATGTTGACGGGCTTGAAGCGATACGGCCGGTCGGTCAGCTCGAAGGTCTCGATCACGCGCTCGAAGCCGTAGAACGGGCCGTGCCACAGGTTGGTGTAGACGTTCTCGTTCTGGTTGGGCGCGAACACCTGGAAGGTGCCGCCGGGCTTGTTGATGCCCAGCGGCGCGATCGCGGTCCAGCTGGGATTGCTGCGCGTGATCAGCGTGTCGCCGCCGTTCATGTTGAACACGCGCGCCTGGTCGGTCAGGCGCAGCGCCTCGGCCGGCGGCTGGCAGTCGCCCGACCACAGCAGCAGGCTGACCGGCTTGCCGGCGGGCGCCAGGCTGCGGTTGATGTAGTCGATGGAACCGCCGATCTCGCGGTTCAGGTCCATGGTGTAGCCGGGAATGTTCAGGTGGAAAGCCTCGTCGCCCGCGCCCGCGGCGGCCTTGCCGCCCTGCGCCGGAACCGTGCGCGCCCACTCGAACGGGTGCGAGAAGGTATGGCTGGCCACCTCGACATAGGGCTGGGCGAAGATCTTGCGCGCGATCGGCTCGAGCTGCGCGCTGAGCTTCGGGTACATGCCATCGCGGCTGACCTCGCCCTGGATCACCGACATGGTCATCGGCAGCCGGTAGCGATCGAAGATCTCGCGGAACAGCACTTCGCCGGAGAAGCCGCCGCCGGGGATCTCGGCGCGCGAGGCAAAGCCGTCGCCATCGATATGGATGGTCAGCAGGCGCCGGCCGTTCTCGGTGGTGACGTCGGGCACCGGCATCGCGGGCAGGCGCAGCGCCTCGCGCAGGAAGTCCAGCGGCTGCACCACCCAGCGGCTGTCGGCGGTGCCGATGCCGCTCTCGTGCACCGCGTAGGGCCCCAGCACATAGCCGCCCCACGGCGTGATGGCCGCGGCGTCGTAGGTCAGCGTGCCGGAGCGCAGGCGCAGCAGCGTGCGGAAGCCGTCGCCGTCTGGCACCTGGATCGCCTCGGCCTGGTTGCGGTCGGGCGCCACCGGCATCTCGAAGCCCATCATCGGGTCCTTGGCCAGCACCTCGACCGGGCCCGACACGCGCCCCCTGACCGCCTTCAGGCCAAAGCCGCGCGCCACCGCGCCACTGACGCTGGTGCCGAAGTCGTTCAGGAACACCACCGGCATGCCCTGCGCCATGCGCGCCTGCACCCAGGTATGGAAGCGGCCCGGCTGGGCCGTGATCTTGCCCGTCAGGTACATCACCACGCCGGCATAGCGGTCCGGGCCGATCTCGGGCAGTTCCTCGCTGGTGTCGGCAAACTCGACGCGGTAGCCCAGGAAGTTGAGCGGCATCGAGACAAAGCGCACGCCCTCGGACTGGTCGATCGCCACGCCCGGGGCGCGCTCCTGCACCACCAGCACGCGCCGCGGCAGCACTTCGATCTTGCCGATGCCGATGGTCTGCAGACCGGGATCGGCCACATAGGGCGTGATGCCCAGCGCGCGGATGCGCCGCGCGGTGTCGCGCGCGCAGCGGCGGTCCGCCGGCGGGCAGTAGTCGATCGACACCACCGGCAGCCGGTATTGCTCGCGGATGGTGCGCGCCTGCGCCAGCAGCCAGTCGCGGTCGGCCTGCGGCACTTCCACATAACGGCCCTGGGCCTGGTTCCAGCCGCGGAACAGCGACTCGAAGGCGACGGCATAGGCCAGGCCATGCACCTGCGGCAGGATCTCGAAGCCGCGGTTGAAGATCAGCCGGGCGTCGGGGTAGCGCGCCTTGATCGCGCGCACCACGCGCACCAGCCCGGCTTCCTGCCGCGCGCGCTCGGCGTCGGTTTTGGCGGCGAGCTGGTACGAGTCCAGGGTATCGAGGAAAAAGCCGCGGAAGCCGCGCGCCCACAGCGGCGCGATTACCTTGTCGACATAGAAGGCGGGCCAGCCGTCGGCCGCCTGGTCGATCACCGGCGCGTTCCACGCGTCGTTGCGGCCGACGAACCAGCTCTTGGGGATGTCCTTGAAATACGGGCGGCCTTCCAGCACCTCGCCCACGCTGACATAGGCAAACCAGGAGGTGGCGGGCGTGGCGACCCGGCGCGGGTCGAAGCCGCTGTCGGGTTCGACCACGGCGATATCGAAGGCCTGCAGCGCGTCGACCGGCGGCTTGGCGCCGTAGTGCAGCGCGATCGACGGCATGGCCGGCTCGGATGCCGCAGCGCCGGCCGCCGGCTGTGCCGCGGCGGCCCCGGCCGCTCCGAGGGCAAGCGCCAGCGCAGCGTACTGCGCCAGATGCCCGAGCCAGGCCAACCACCCCGGCCGGCATGGCGTGCGGCCACCCCGGCCACGCTGGCTGCCTTGCGCTTCCCCCAGTCGATTCACAACGTGCTTCCTTTATTCTTGCGCACCCGAAGTGCACGGTGCCAGACATTTTAGAGGCGGTTTGCGACCGCGTGGCGCCTGGTTCTGACCGTCAATTCGGAAAAGTCCGATGGTATCCGGCATCCGCATGCTAGAGCAGGCAGCGGGCCGGTATTGTCAACAATTGTCCCGAAAAGGAGACATGGAACCGGCTTGCGCGTTAACGGCCGCCCGCGTGGGCCGATGCCTGGGACACCGGGTTGCCAGCCAGCCGGGAAAGATCGATCGTCACCAAGCCCGCCACGTCACTGTCCGTTACCGGATTTCCGGACAGCCGGTTTGCCACCACATGAAATCTTTGCGTTCATTCTCTTATGTATGGACGCGGATGCAGGCCATTGACTCATGTATTGGCATGGATAACCTGCCTGCTGTCACGGGTATTGTGGTTTATCTGCATAATGTTATATCCGCGCCGGACTGGCCTCACCCGAACGCGGTAGGATCGGTGCCGTAAAAATTTGTAAAAAAGATGGCACCAGCTTGCAGCGGGCGGCAGCCCATTATGCACGACAACATGGCACGCGGCCCGGCTCCGGTGCACGCACAGGCAAACGCGACAATAAAAAATCAGGGAATTCACTGAATCGGTACTGAAGTAGAAAACGCTAATATCTCCTGTCGGAACCTCTCATCATGATTAGGCGCTTAGCCTGATTGACACACCGGGAAAATTCGGCAGAATGATTCCCACTTGTGCAGCGCCCATTCGGTGTGTCATTTGGTGTTGTCGTTCCGTGACGGTTTCGGTTGTCACGACAGCGACATATCGAAGTCATATGGAATGCGCTGGCGGAGAAGATAAAACAGATCCGCTGGGTGCGTTGCGCACGGTGTATAACGAGCGTTTTCGCTCATTTTGAAATTCAAGGTTGAGATAGACATGGAAACCGGTACCGTTAAGTGGTTCAACGACGCCAAGGGCTTCGGCTTCATCACGCCGGATGAAGGCGGCAACGATCTGTTCGCGCACTTCTCCGCAATTGAAGGCAACGGCTTCAAGTCGCTGAAGGAAGGCCAGAAGGTGCGCTACGTCAAGGCCATGGGCCAGAAGGGCGAGCAAGCCACCAAGATCCAGGCCCTCTGATACCGGTGAGGCCCGGGCTGGTCCGACGGACCGGCCGGCACGAAAGCCCCGCAGCCTTGCGGGGCTTTTTGTTTTGGCGCAACCATGCTGCAGCACGGTTGCGCCCGTGCCGTTGCAGGTGAAATTGCTATAATCGCCCGACCCACAACCACCTCCCGGGCGGGGTAGCGCGCCAACGCCGCGCGGCCGGCGCGGGACGGTAAGCAGCGTGTCGAGGAGTTACGTGGCCGGTACTCAGATCGCAGCTTCAGACAGCCGCGCCGGCATCGGCGCCCAGGCTGGTCCCGCCGCCTCGTCGGGCAGTTCCTTCCATGCCGCGCTGCGCATCCTGCCGGCGGCACAGCGCCAGGCCATGTTTCAGATCTACGCGTTCTGCCGCGCCGTCGACGATATCGCCGACGGCGATGCGCCGCACGCCGAGCGCCTGGCCGCGCTCGACGCCTGGCGCCGCGACATCGACGCCTGCTACGCCGGCAACCCGCCCGCGCCGCTGCAGCCGCTGAGCGCGCAGATCCGCGCCTACGACCTGCAACAGGCCGACTTCCTTGCCGTGATCGACGGCATGACCATGGACGTGGTGCAGGATATCCGCGCACCCGATGCCGCCACCCTCGACCTGTACTGCGACCGCGTGGCCAGCGCGGTGGGCCGGCTGGCGGTGCGCGTGTTCGGGCTCGAGACGG
The DNA here is from genome assembly GCF_003254285.1 of Cupriavidus phytorum. Taxonomy (NCBI): domain Bacteria; kingdom Pseudomonadati; phylum Pseudomonadota; class Betaproteobacteria; order Burkholderiales; family Burkholderiaceae; genus Cupriavidus; species Cupriavidus phytorum. The sequence goes on along the minus strand of NZ_QKZN01000001.1, from coordinate 231,955 downwards.
ATTGCGGCATTGCGCTGGCGCACCACCTGGGCCGTGCACTGCAGCTGACCAATATCCTGCGCGATATCGACGAGGATGCCGCCATCGGCCGGCTCTACCTGCCGGCCGAGGCGCTGGCGGCGGCGGGCATCGCGACCGCCACGCCCGCGGCCGTGGCCGCGCACCCGGCGCTCGGACAGGCATGCGCGACCGTGGCGCGCGAGGCCCAGGCCCACTACGACCAGGCCCACGCCATCATGGCGCGCTGCCCGGCACGCCAAGTGCGTTCGCCGCGCATCATGGCGGAGGTCTACCACCGCATCCTGGCGCGGCTGTGCGCGCAGGCCTGGCGGGCGCCGCGCCAGCGCGTGCGCCTGCCGCGCGCGCAATTGCTGTGGATCGTGCTGCGCCACGCCATTGGCTGAGCGCGGCATGCCGATGCACGCCGGGGCTGGCCATGCCGGTCGCCGGCACAAGGAGGTTGCATGTCGATGAACGAGACCGCCCTTGCCAACGCCGCGCCGCACACCGAGGCCGCGCAGCGCGAGCCGGCCGGCCCGGCGCAAGCGCCGGCGACACGCTTGTCCGCGCCAGCGCTAGACCACGGCATCGGCCGCGCCCTCGACGCGCTGCTGCACCAGCAGCGCCCCGACGGCCATTGGATCTACGAACTCGAGGCCGACGCCACCATCCCCGCCGAATACGTGCTGATGGTGCACTACCTCGGCGAAGAGCCCGACCTCGACCTGGAAGCGCGCATGGCCCGCTACCTGCGCCGCATCCAGAACCCGGACGGGGGCTGGCCGCTGTTCCATCAGGGCCGCTCCGATGTCAGCGCCAGCGTCAAGGCGTATTTCGCGCTGAAGATGGCGGGCGACGATCCGCAGTCCGCGCCGATGCAGCGCGCGCGCCAGGCTATCCACGCCATGGGCGGCGCCGAGGCCAGCAACGTGTTTACGCGCACGCTGCTGGCGCTGTACGGCGTGCTGCCATGGAAAGCGGTGCCGATGATGCCGGTCGAGATCATGCTGCTGCCGCGCTGGTTCCCGTTCCACCTGTCCAAGGTCTCGTACTGGGCCCGCACGGTGATCGTGCCGCTGCTGGTGCTCAACAGCCTGCGCCCGCAGGCGCGCAACCCGCGCGGCGTCGGCATCAACGAACTCTTCGTCGGCAACTGCCACACGGTGGGCCTGCCGCCGCGCGCGCCCCACCAGCATGCCGGCTGGTACACGGTGTTCCGCGGGCTCGATGCGCTGCTGCGCGTGGCCGAGCCGCTGTTCCCGCGCACGCTGCGCCGGCGCGCCATTGCCGCGGCACAGCGCTTCGTGCGCGAGCGACTCAACGGCGAGGACGGGCTGGGCGCGATCTTCCCGGCGATGGCCAACAGCGTGATGATGTTCGACGTGCTGGGCGAGCCGCCCGACGATCCGGCGCGCGCGGTGGCGCGGCGTTCGCTCGAGCGCCTGCTGGTCGAGCACGGCGACGAGGCCTATTGCCAGCCCTGCCTGTCGCCGGTCTGGGATACCGCGCTGGCCACGCACGCGCTGCTTGAAACCGGCGAAGCGCGCGCGGCGCAGGCCGCCGGGCGCGCGCTGGACTGGCTCAGGCCGCTGCAGGTGCTGGACCTGCGCGGCGACTGGGCGGTGCGGCGCCCGCTGCTGCGCCCCGGCGGCTGGGCCTTCCAGTACGCCAACGCCTACTACCCCGACGTCGACGACACCGCGGTGGTGGCCGCCGCCATGGACCGCTACATGCGCGCGCACGATGCGCCGGGACGCTACGGCGAGGCGGTGGCCCGCGCCACCGAGTGGATCGTCGGCATGCAGAGCGGCAACGGCGGCTGGGGCGCCTTCGAGCCCGAGAACACGCACCTGTACCTGAACAACATCCCCTTCGCCGACCACGGCGCGCTGCTGGACCCGCCCACCGCGGACGTGTCGGCGCGCTGCCTGTCGATGCTGTGCCAGACCGGCGCCACCCCCGGCAAGAGCGAGCCCGCCGCGCGCGCGCTGCGCTACCTGCTGGCCGAGCAGATGCCCGACGGCAGCTGGTTCGGCCGCTGGGGCACCAACTACATCTACGGCACCTGGAGCGCGCTGTGCGCGCTGAACGCCGCCGGCCTGCCCCCTGCTGCGCCCGAACTGCAGCGCGCGGTGGCATGGCTGGCACGGATCCAGAACGCCGACGGCGGCTGGGGCGAGGACGGCAGCAGCTACCGGCTCGACTACCGCGGCTACGAGCCCGCGCCCAGCGTGGCCTCGCAAACCGCGTGGGCGCTGCTGGCGATGATGGCGGCGGGCGCCACGCAGCATCCGGCGGTGGCGCGCGGCATCGACTACCTGCTGCGCACGCAGCAGCCCGGCGGCCTGTGGCATGAGCCCCGCTTTACCGCGGTGGGCTTCCCGCGCGTGTTCTACCTGCGCTACCACGGCTATGCGCGCTACTTTCCGTTGTGGGCGCTGGCGCGCTACCGCAACCTGCAACGCGGCCAGATGGGCCAGAGCGGCCAGCTATCGTGGGGTCTGTGACGTCGCCGTTCGTGCTGGTCGTCACCGGCATGGCGTTCGAGGCGCGCATCGCCGCCGGACCGCACTGCCGCGTGGTGCACGGCGTGCGCGGCCTGGCGCTGGAGCAAGAGGTGTCGGCCATGGCCAGCCGGCACTGCATGGGCATCCTCAGCTTTGGCGTGGCCGGCGGGCTGGAGCCGACGCTGGCGCCCGGCGCTGTGGTGCTGGCGGATGCGGTGTGCGCGCCCGGCGAGCGCTACGACACCGACACGACGTGGACGCGCGCCATGCACGCGGCACTGCCGCACGCGCGCATCGGCACCGCGGCCGGTGCCGACCAGCCGGTCCTGACGGTGGCCGCCAAGGCCTCGCTGCACCGGGCCACGGGGGCGCTGTGCGTCGACATGGAATCGCACCTGGCCGCGCGCATGGCGTCGGCGTGCCGGCTGCCGTTCGCGGCTTGCCGGGTGATCATCGATCCGGCTTCGCGTGCCGTGCCGGCGGCCGCCACGGCTGGCATGGGTGACGGCGGCAAGACCGATGTGGCCGCGGTGCTGGGCGGGCTGCTGCGCGCGCCGCAGGAACTGCCGGCGCTGCTGCGCCTGGCCGGCGATGCCGCAGCCGCGCGCGGGGCGTTGCGGGCGGCAAGGCTGGCGCTGGGCGATGCCTTTGGCTTGCGCGACATGCGCTCACAGCAAGCAGACTTCTGACAGGGGTACTCCCCTCACCCAAACTTTCTCACCGCATCCAGCGCCAGCCCGCTGCCGATGCTGCCGAAGCGGTCTCCTTCGACGCAGCGCGCCTCGGGCAGCAGCGCTGCCAGCCGCTGGCGCAGCAGCGGCACGCTGCTGGAGCCGCCGGTAAAGAGGATGGTGTCGACCGCGGCGCCGCGCACGCCGGCGTCGGCAAGCAGCTTGTGCACGGTCTGCTCGGTCTTCGTCACCAGCTTGTCGATCGACGCATCGAATTCGTCGCGCGTGATGGTAAGCGACAGGTCCGGCTCAAGCCGGTGCAGGTCGACCTCGGTGCTGTCCGTGTCCGACAGCGCAATCTTGGCGGCTTCGACCTGGATTGCCAGCCAGTGTCCGGCGCGCTCGCGGATCAGCCGCACCAGGCGGTCGAGCTTGACCGTGTCGGCGGCGTCGCGATAGTTGTCCATCACCAGCGACCACGCCTTGCGCGTATAGAGCAGGTTGATGGTGTGCCAGCTGGCCAGGTCGAAATACTGGCTCGACGGCATCGCCTTGCCGTTGCGCAGCGCGCTGCCCAGGCCCAGCAGCGGCATCGCGCGCGCCAGGCTGAGCGCGCGGTCGAAGTCGGTGCCGCCGATGTGCACGCCGCCGTTGGCCAGGATGTCGTCGCGCCGGTCGCTGCGCGCGGCGCGGTCGGGCGACAGCCGCACCAGCGAGAAGTCCGAGGTGCCGCCGCCGATATCGGCAACCAGCACCAGCTCCTCGCGCGTAATGCCGGCCTCGTAGTCGAAGGCCGCCGCGATCGGCTCATACTGGAACGCGATCTCGCTGAAGCCCGCGTCGCGCGCGATCCCGGCCAGGGTGTCTTCGGCCAGCTGGTCGGCCACCGGATCCTCGTCGATAAAGAACACCGGACGCCCCAGCACCGCACGCGAGAAGCCGGTACCGGCGGCCTGCTCGGCGCGCGCCTTCAGTTCGCCGATGAAATGCGCCAGCAGCTTGCGGAACGGCATCGCCTGGCCCATCACCTCGGTGCTGTCGTCCATCATCGAGGTGCCCAGCAGGCTCTTGAGCGAGCGCATCAACCGGCCCTCGTAGCCTGCCAGGTAATCGCCCAGCGCGGCGCGGCCGTAGCTGACCAGCGGATCCTCGGCATGGAAGAAGATCACCGACGGCAGCGTCGTCTTGCCATCCTCCAGCGGCAGCAGCGCGGCCGCGCCGCCCGGGCGGCTCCAGCCCACCGTCGAGTTGGACGTGCCGAAATCCAGGCCGCATGCGTTTGACATCTTCGATTCCATTTTCCTGCCAGCAAAGTGGCCCGCGCGGCGCAAGGCCGTCGCGGGCGGGGGCGCTATTGTAGGGCAGCCACCGGGTCCGTGCCTGCCGGCTCCGACCGCCATGCCGGGGGCGCGTCCCAGGCAACCTTGACATGGACGTGGAGCGGCTCCTATGCTGCGTCTGTTCTTTATAAAAGATCGTTGTTCTGTTGTACGGAATACGATAACAGAGATCAGACCCCCTGCCATGCAAAAACCATTACGCCATGTCCGCGTGCTCGACCTCACCAATGTGCTGGCCGGGCCGTTCTGCTGCCACCAGCTGGCCCACCTCGGCGCCGAAGTCATCAAGGTCGAAACCCCCGGCAGCGGCGACCTGGCGCGCCAGCTGGGCGCCGACCCGGAGCTGAACCAGCGCTTGATGGGCGTGTCGTTCCTCGCTCAGAACCCCGGCAAGCAGTCGGTCACCCTGAACCTGAAGCACGCCAGCGGCAAGGCCGTGTTCCGCAGGCTGGTGCAAAGCGCCGACGTGGTGGTCGAGAACTTGCGGCCGGGCGTGATGGAACGCCTCGGACTGGGCTATGAAACCCTGAAGCAGGACAACCCGCGGCTGATCTACTGCGCGATCTCGGGCTTCGGCCAGGACGGGCCGCTCGCGGGGCTGCCCGCCTATGACCAGATCATCCAGGGCATGGCCGGCGTGATGCAGATCACCGGCGACGCGCACAGCGCGCCGCTGCGGGTGGGCTATCCGGTGTCCGACACCATCGGCGGGCTGACCGCGGCGCTGGCGGTGTCGGCGGCGCTGGCCGATACCGGGCGCACCGAGGGCTATTTCATCGACGTATCGATGCTGGAAGCGACGCTGGCCACGATGGGCTGGGCGGTATCCAACCACCTGATCGCAGGCCGGCCGCCCACGCCGATGGGTAACGAGAACATGACCGCGAGCCCGTCCGGCACCTTCCGCACCGCCGACGGCCTGCTCAATATCGCCGCCAACAAGCAGGAACAGTTCGAAGCGCTGTGCCGCGTGGTGGGCCGCCCGGCACTGGCTGACGATGCGCGCTTCGCGCAGCGGCAGGCGCGGCTGGCCAACCGGGCCGCGCTGACGCAGGCGCTCGAAGCCGAACTGGCAACCCGGCCGGCCGCCGAGTGGTGGCCGCTGCTGACCGCGGCCGGCGTGCCCGCAGGGCCGGTGCTGGACGTGCCGCAGACGCTGGCCCACCCGCAGGTCAGCGAGCGCGGCATGATCGGCAAGTTTGCCGATGCCCCCGGGGTCGGCCGCGACATCCGCGTGGTGCGCACCGGCTTCAAGCTCAACCGCGAAGCGCCGGCGGTCGACACGCCGCCGCCGCAACTGGGCCAGCATACGCGCCAGGTGCTGGGCAGCCTGGGCTACAGCGACGCGGACATCGATGCACTGAACCAGGAGGGAGCGATATGAGCGGCAGCCAGACACAGGACGACGGCATGAATGCCGGCCAGCGCCTGTCGCAGGACTGGTGGCGCACCGGCATCATCGACATGCGCCCGGGCGAGATCCGCTACCGCGGCTACCCGATCGAGCAGCTGATCGGCCGGGTGTCGTTCGCGCAGATGATCTGGCTGATGCTGCGCGGCGAGCTGCCCGGCCCGGGCCAGGGCGAACTGCTGGACGCGGCGCTGATGGCCGCCGTCGACCATGGCCCGCAGGCGCCCAGCATCGCCATCGCGCGCATGGCCGCGACCTGCGGCGTGGGACTGAACAATGCCATGGCGTCGGCCGTCAACGTGCTGGGCGACGTGCATGGCGGCGCGGGCGAGCAGGCGGTGGCCCTGTACCAGGACGTGGCGCAGCGGCTGGACGCCGGCAGCACGATGGCGCTGGCAGTCGATGAAGCGCTGCGGCGCTACCGCGACCTGCACGGCAAGTACGTTGGCGGCTTCGGCCACCGCTTCCATCCGGTCGATCCGCGCGCGCCGCGGCTGCTGGCGCTGGTCGAGCGCGCGGCGGAAGACGGCGTGGTGAGCGGCCGCTACGCGGCCATCGCGCGCGCGGTCGAGGCAGCGCTCGGCGCCGGGCGTGGCAAGCCGATCCCGATGAACATCGATGGCGCCACCGCGGTGATCTACGCCGAACTGGGCTTCGCCGCGCCGCTCGCGCGCGGGCTGTTCTGCCTGTCGCGCTCGGTCGGCATCCTCGCGCACGCGTGGGAGCAGCAGTGCGAGGGCGGGCGCAACAAGGGCCCGATGCCGCGCCAGTTCCTGTGGCGCTATGACGGCGCGCCGCCGCGCGACGTGCCGGAACCGGATCTGCCCACATAAGCGGCCAGGCCGCCGGCACAAGCCAATTCCGCGCTCAGCCGGCCAGGTCTGGCGCCGGCTCCAGCAGCGGCGCAGCCGCCGTGCCGGCGGCGGGCTCCGCCATCGACGAGGCCAGCACGTAGCGGTCGCGCCCTTGCGCCTTGGCATGGTAGAGCGCGCGGTCGGCATCGGCGAACAGGGTCCGCCACAGCGCCTCCCGGCTGCCGGCGCCGCCGCGCAGCTGCGCTACGCCGATGCTGACGCTGGCATGGCCGCGCCCGGCGGGCAAGGCGATCGCATGCACCTTGCGCAGCACGCGGTTGGCCAGTGCCGAGGCCTGCTGCTCATCGGTATGCGGGCACAGCACGCAGAACTCTTCGCCGCCATAACGCCCGGCCACGTCCGAGGCGCGGCGCGAGTTGTCCAGCGCCTGCGCCACTTCGCGCAGCACCGCATCGCCGGCGTGGTGGCCGCAGCTGTCGTTGACCTGCTTGAAGTAGTCGATATCGATCACCAGGCACGACAGCGGCTGGCCGTCGCGCTGCCAGCGCGCCACCAGCGACAGCGCCGACATCTCCAGCGCGCCGCGGTTGAGCAGCCCGGTCAGGGCATCGATGCGCGCGCCGCTTTCGTTATGCGCGACGATCTGCTCCATCGCCATCACGGTAAAGCCGAACAGCCCCAGCAACGTGGCGATCAGCGGCGCCAGCACCCAGGCCGAACCGGCCGGGCCGGCGAAGAACAGGGTCAGCGGCGCTGCAGCCGTGCCGCCCGCCGGCAGGCTCATGGCATGGCTGAAGCCCGCCAGCTGCGTGGCCAGCTGCACCAGGCTGGCCACCAGCACCAGCGGCGCCCCGATGCTGCGGCGCCCGCGTCCGGCGCGCGCCAGCGTGGCGAAGGTAGCCAGCGACACCAGCGCCAGCACGCCATAGACGATGCGCAGCACCAGCTGCGGGCCTTCGGGCAGGCCGCTGGAGGCCGCCATCAGGCCCAGCACGATCGCGCCCGTCCCTGCCAGCGCGCCCGGATGCGCCGGCACGCCGTAGTAGACCCGCACGCCGCGGTAGATCAGCAGCCAGCCGGCGACGAAGGCGAACGCGCCCAGCGTGCCGAGCTGGCCGGTGCCGCTGGCCGCGCTGACCGCCAGCGCCAGCCCCGCGGCCGACACCAGCACATGGCCGAAGGCCCACAGCCGCCCCGCCGTGCTCGCGCGCAGCGCGAACACCAGCCCCGCTGCAATGATCAGCGTGCCGCAGAAAAACACCATCATCACCACCGCAATGGTCTGCTGGTCCAGGTGCAAGGGATTTCCTCAAGGATGCCGTCCGCCTGCCGTCAATATCGATCGGCGGGCATCAGGCCACGGGGGCGCGACGCGAGGCATGCGGGCGCTGATTTCACCAGATGTGACGTGCGCTGTTTTTCATGCCAGCCGCATGATAGCCCGTGCCGGCGCCGGCATGGCACCCCCTGCAAGCCGGGTCGGGTGCGCTGCACCCTGGGGGAGTTTTACTGCGGGTCCGCGGTCGATCCCGGGGTGCCTTGCGGCGCCGTGCCACCAAGCGCGCGCGTCAGCGAGCGCGCTGCCCGCAGCACATCGTCGCGGAAAGCGTCGCGGTAACGCGCCGCCGGGCAGGTCAGCGTCAGCGCGCCGGCCAGTACGCCGCCCGGGCCGAATACCGGCGCCGACACCCCGGCCAGATCGGGGCTGCGGTCGCCGACCAGCGCCGCCACGCCGTCTTGCCGGATCCGGTCATAGAGGTCGCCGGGCTCGCCGGCAAAGGCACGCAGCACGCGCGCCCCGGCGCCGCGGTCGCGCGGCAGCAGCTCGCCCGCGCGCACGTGGTCGCGCACCGGCTGTGGCGAATCGACGCGGTACAGGCACATCCGGTGCTCGCCCTGCTCGACATGAAAGGCCGCGCTCTCCCGCGTCACGTTGACCAGTTCGCGCAGCGCCGGCATCACCACCGCCTCGAGCGAGAACGACGCCGCGTAGACCGCGTGCAGCCGCGCCACCTCCGGCCCCAGCCCATAGCGGCCGTCGGCGTGGCGCAGCACAAGCCCGGCGTGTTCGAGCGATGCCAGCAGGCGCAGCAGCGTGCTCTTGTAGAGGCCGCTGCGCTGCGCCAGTTCGGCCAGCGCCAGCGCGCCATCGCCCAGCCGGAACACCGACAGCACGAACAGGGCGCGGTCCACGGCAATGGCGCCGCCGGCGGCGGCGTGCTTGTCGGCTTCGGAAACCTGTGCGGCTTTGCGTGGCATGGCGGGCGGCGGGCGATGAACCCGGAAGGCGTTGGGTCGAAACGATGCGCCACCGTATAGAACGGTCGGGGGGTTGTCAATCCGCGCTGCCGGACCGGGCCGTGTGCGGTGGAGTCAACGCCCGCACGCTGGCATGGTGGCGTTTTTCTGCAACACACATTCGCGGTGCCTGGCTCGATTGCGCGGTTGCGCAAGCGCGTTCTGCGCCCTTTGGACACCGCATGCGCCACATCGCGCGCCCCGCGCTTAGCCTATTCGCCACTCCTGGCTTTGCAAGCGGAATCAGCGGGGTAAATCGCCCCGGCTTTTGCTTTAGCGGCCGCTGCAGCGGATGGATAGAATCATGCGTTGCTCAACTCCGCACCATCCTGCTGTTTCCGCCGCAATGTCTCATCGCCGTGCTATTCCCGACCTTGGTATGACCGTTCCCGCACTCTCGCTTGGTGCCATCCTGGACGACCTGCGCAGCGCTCCGCGCCCGCTGACCTCCGCGGAATATGCATACCTGGCCCAGCTGCGGCAACGCATCGTCACCGGCGACGCCGACCTCTGGACCACGCTCGAAACCGCGGGGGTGCCGTGCAGCGAACGCCGCCTGTCGCCGGACGTGGTGCTGGCACTGACCGCGATCGGCCAGTTGCCGATGCACTGACTGCGGCGCTGCCGCACGCCTCGCCGGAAGATTCCGCGCTGCATTTCTGAATCCGGCTGCTCACCTGCCCCGTGCCGCCCCGCTACGATCGATCCACTTCGATCCGCCGGGGACCCGTAGCAGCGCGCGAGCGCAACACCGCCCCCCGGCCATGACATGGGCATGGCTTACCGACTCATCAACCGGCGCGTCTCTTTTCTCTCCCTGCGTGTCTTTGTCGCGCTGATGCAGCATCGCGACGCCGGCCGCGCCGCCCAGGCGCTCGGCATCCAGCCGCAACGGCTCCATTACCAGCTGCGCCAGCTCGAAGCCGCGCTCGGCATGCCGCTGTTCCAGCCTTGCGGCACGCGCTGGCTGCCGACCGCGGCCGGATTCAATGCCTTGCCCAAGATCCGCGCCATGCTCGAGATCTGGGAGCAGGTCCAGGCCAGCACCCGCGCGCACCGCCGTGCGGAAGCGGAGCGGCAGCGCGAGCGCTGCCCGGTGCGCGTCGGCGCGGCATTCTGGGTGCGGCAGGCGACCATGTAGCTCAGGCGAGCCGTTCGCAGTGATAGGCCTCGGTGCGGTACGGGAAGGCGACCTCGGTGCGGTCCGACAGCGCCGGATGCTGGTCGATGAGCGCGTGCAGGCGTGCGCGCACGCGCTCCTGTTCCGGCTCGGGCAGCGACGCAATGAAGCTGACCGACATCACGCGATCCACGATCACCTGCCGTGGCGACCCCACATGCGCGTAGGGCAGGCTGTGCAGCGCCAGCGGCCCGAAGCCCGCGGCGGGAAACACCCGCTTCCAGTCACCCTTGTAGAAGCGCGGCGCGTCGCCTTCATACTGCGCCATGATGGCAGTCAGCTGCGCCACCCAGTCCACGCTTTCATCCCGGACGTTCCATACCAGTCCGAGCCGGCCGCCGGGGCGCAGCACGCGCCGAATCTCCGCCAGCGCGCGCGCGTTGGCAAACCAGTGGAACGCCTGTGCGCAGACCACGGCGTCGACGCTGGCGTCTGGCAGCGGGATCGCCTCGGCGCTGCCCTCCAGGGCTTGCACCGGCGCCACCGCGTCCGCCAGCTGCGCACGCATCTGCGCCACCGGCTCCACCGCGATCACCGTGGCGCCGGTCTGCACCAGCCGGCGCGTGAACTTGCCGGTGCCAGCCCCGAGATCGAGCACGACGCGGCCGGCATGCAAACCCAGCGCATCGCGCAGCCAGGTGTCGATCTCGGCGGGGTAGTCGGGGCGTCCGCGCGCGTAGGTATCGGCCTGGCTGGCGAATCCCTGGGCGGCGGCTTGATGGATGGCGGTCATGGGCAGGCTCCGGTGCGTTACCGGAGCCGTAGCCTACGCGCCTGCGCGGCATCGGACAAGGCTAATGCTGCATGCCCCAGCGGCGCACCGTCAGCCGCTCCAGCGTGGTGAACACCAGTCCCTCGACCAGCAGCCCGATCAGGATTACCGCGGCCAGCCCGGCGAACACGCGGTCGGTATAGAGCTCATTGCGGTTCTGGAAGATGAACCAGCCCAGTCCGCCCTGCCCCGACGACGCGCCGAACACCAGTTCGGCGGCGATCAGCGTGCGCCAGGCAAAGGCCCAGCCGATCTTCAGGCCCGACAGGATCGCGGGCAGCGCCGCCGGCACCAGCACCAGCGCGACATAGCGCAGGCCCCGCAGGCCGTAGTTGCGCCCGGCCATGCGCAGCGTGGGCGGTACCGCGCGGAAGCCGGCGTACATGTTCAGCGCGAGCGGCCACAGCACCGAATGGATCAGCACGAACACCAGGCTGCCGGTGCCAAGCCCGAACCACAGCAGCGCCAGCGGCAACAGCGCAATCGCCGGCAGCGGGTTGAACATGGCGGTAAGCGTGTCCAGCAGGTCGCGTCCGACGCGCGTCGATACCGCCAGCGAGGTCAGCACGAACGCCAGCACGATGCCGGCGGCATAGCCGCGCAGCAGCACCGACAGGGAGCTTGCCGCCTTGCCCGGCAGCTCGCCGCTGGCCACCGCCTCGGCAAAGGCTCGCATCGTGGCCAGGCACGACGGCAGCAGCAGGTCGTTGTCCTGCACGCGCGCCACCGCTTCCCAGATCAGTCCCAGCGCCAGCAGGATCAGCGCCTTGCGCAGCCAGTCCTGCTGCCACGCGCGCTGGTGCCACGGCAACGCGCGCGCCAGCGGGGCATCGGTGAACGGCTCGGGCTCGCGCTCGTATTCGGGCCGCAGCGGGTCGGCGAGGGTCAGCGTCGTTTGCGTCATGATGCGATGTCGGTTTCAGCGTGCCGCCGCGCTGCGCGCCGGCGGCGGGTCGATGGTGGCCGGCGCGTCGAACAGCAGGCCGTGGATGCGTTGCGCGGCGGCCTGGAATTCGGCGCCGCCCTGGCTGGCCAGGCTGAACTGGTGGCTGTTGAGCTCCGCGCGCACGCGGCCCGGGTGCGGCGACAGCAGCAGGATGCGGCTGCCCACCACCAGCGCCTCTTCGATCGAATGCGTAACGAACATCAAGGTGAAGGCCGCGTCGTCCCACAGCGCCAGCAGCTCTTCCTGCATGCGCCGGCGCGTGAGCGCGTCCAGCGCGGCAAAGGGCTCGTCCATCAGCAGCACCTTGGGGCGCATGGCCAGCGCGCGCGCGATCGCCACGCGCTGCTTCATGCCGCCCGACAGCGTATGCGGGTAGGCATCGGCAAAATCGGCCAGCCCAACCTTGTGCAGGCTGTCCAGCGCCAGCTCGCGCGCCTCCGCCCGCGACAGCTTGCGCGCCTGCCGCAGCGGAAACATCACGTTCTGCACCACCGTTTTCCACGGCGGCAGCTGGTCGAACTCCTGGAACACCACGATGCGGTCCGGGCCGGGCTGCAGCACCCGCCGGCCTTCGAGCCGGATCTCGCCCTCGCTGGGCGGAACGAATCCGGCAACCGCCTTCAGTAGCGTGGACTTGCCGCAGCCGGACGGGCCCAGCAGCACGAAGCGGTCGCCGGCATGCACATCGAAGCTGACGCGATGGGTGGCGCGCACGATGCGCTCTGGCGTGCGGTACTCCAGCGACACGCCGTCGACCTGCAGCAACGGCGTGGCGCGCTCCGACACCACGCGCAGGTTATGCGTGGCCATGCTCAGCTCCCCTGCGCGGTGACCGGGTCCTGGAAGAAGTAGTCCTGCCAGGACTTGGGCTGGTTGCGGATCGCGCCCACGCGGTGCATGAAAGCGGCCAGCGCAAAGGTGTTCTGCGGCGCCACGCGGAACTGCACCTGCGGGTTCTTCAGCACGCGCAGCAGCAGCGCGCGGTCGGTCCTGGCCTTGCTCTGGCGCAGGTAGATGTCGGCGGCCGCTTCCGGATTGGCGGTGGCAAAGGCCGCGGCCTCGGCCAGCGCGTCGACGAAGGCGCGATAGGTCTTGGGGTTGTCGCTGCGGAACTTCTCGGTCGCGTACAGCACCGTGGAAGAACTCGGACCGCCCAGCACGTCATACGAATTCAGCACGATGCGCGCGTTGGGGTTGCCCGCCAGTTCCTGCTCCTGGAACGGCGGATTGCCGAAGTGCCCGGTGATCTCGGTGCCGCCGGAAATGATCGCCGCGGCCGCATCCGGGTGCGGCACCGCCACGGTCCACTTGTCGAGGCGGTTGTATTCCTTGTCGCCCCACTGCTTTGCCGCAGCCAGTTGCAGCACGCGCGACTGCACCGATACGCCCACCGCCGGCAGCGCAATGCGGTCCTTCTCGGTGAAATCGGCAATCGACTTCACCTTGGGGTTGTTGCTGACCAGGTAGTACGGGAAGTTGCCCAGCGACGCCACGCCGCGCACATTCTGCTTGCCGTGGGTGCGGTCCCACAGCGTCAGCAGCGGGCCCACGCCGGCGCCGGCGATATCGATGGCACCGGACAGCAGCGCGTCATTGACCGCGGCGCCGCCCGACAGTTGCGTCCATTCGACCTTGATGTCGACGCCCTGCTGCTTGCCGTGCTTTTCAATCAGCTGCTGGTCGCGCGCCACGTTGAGCAACAGGTAGACCACGCCGAACTGCTCGGCGATGCGCAGCTTGCCTTCGGCGTGCGCGCTGCCCGTGATGGCCAGGCCGGCGCTCAGCGCCAGCAGGCCGAGCTTGCGGGAAAAACGAGAAAACATGATCAGGACTCCGGAGGATACGGTGGATTGGCGCTCGCCGCTGCGAGCGCCCTGGGGTGACTTGCGCTACCGCTGCCGCCTTCAGCGCGGCACGTCGCCTTCGATGGTGGTGCGGTACATCACGCGCCGCAGCTCCGGCGGACAGCCCGCGGCAAGATGCAGCAGCGAGCGGTTGTCCCAGAACACCAGGTCATGTGGCTGCCACTGGTGGCGGTAGATATGGGCGGGCTTGACGCTGTGCGCGAACAACTGCTCCAGCAGGTCGCGGCCTTCATCCTCGGGCAGGCCGACGATGCGGGTGGTGAAGTGCTCGCTGACAAAGAGCGCCTTGCGTCCCGTTTCCGGATGGGTGCGCACCACCGGCTGCAACACCGGCCTGACCTGCGCGATCTGCTCCGGCGTCAGGTTGGGCCGCCACGGGCTGCGCTGCTGCAGCTCGGCGTAACGCGCCAGGTAGGTGTGCTCGGCCTGCAGGCCATCGACGGCGCGCTGCAGCGCCGCCGGCAGCGTGTCCCAGGCCAGGTGCATGTTGGCGAACAGCGTGTCGCCTCCCTCGGCAGGCAGTTCGCGCGCATGCAGCAGCGAACCGAGGCTGGGCTTTTCCTTGTACGACAGGTCCGAATGCCAGAAGTGGCCGGCATCGCCCAGGCCGATCGGCTTGCCGTTCTCGACCACGTTGGACACCACCAGCACTTCCGCATGGCCCGGCAGCTGGAACTGGTGCAGCACGTGTATCTGCAGCGGGCCGAAGCGACGGCTGAAGCCGATCTGCTGCGCGGGCGTGATCTGCTGGTCGCGGAACACCACCACGTGGTAGTCGAGGTGGGCGCGGTGGATGCGGACAAAATCCGCGTCGGACAGCGGCTGCGACAAGTCGAGCCCGATCACTTCCGCGCCCAGCGGCGCGTCCAGCGGACGGATCTCGAAGTTGCCCGCGTCTGCGGACAATGCGGTGGAAAGCGGCGCGCTCTGCTGGCGCGAAACACTGGCGTGGGCGGTTGCGGTCGTCATGGCAAGCTCTGGCATACGGGGGAAGCCGATGCGACATCCGGGATGCCGCGTACAAGCTTGCACTGTAGAGAGCCGGCCATTGCACGGTCAACGAATCATATCGCTGGCCCTTATCCGCTTATCGCATATCCATGTCTCGACATTGGCGGGCCATCAGGGCTTGCCGGGGCAACCGCTGCGGCACGGCACGTTGGCCGTATCCGGGCGCGCGTCGGCGACAAAGCCATCGCGGTTCGGCATCTTCACCTGCGGCAACGTGCGCGCGTCCAGCACGGCATCTGCGGGCAGGATGCCGTTCTTGTGCAGCAGCCACGCGGTGACGGCATAGACCTCGTCCGGCGCCAGGCTCTGCGGCGCGTTGTAGGGCATGGCGCGGTTGATGAAGTCGAATACCGTGGTGGCGTAGGGCCAGAAGCTCCCGATGGTCTTGACGGGGTTCTTGCCGCTGGCGGCGTCCTTCAGCGTGCCCTGCCCGCCCACCAGCGCATCGGCCGGCTTGCCTTCGCCATTGACGCCGTGACATGCGGCACAGTGCTGCGCATAGACCTGCTGGCCCCGCGCGACCGTGCCGCTGCCTGGCGGCAGGCCCGTGCCGTCCGGGGCCACATCGATATTCCACGCGGCAAGGTCGCGCTCGCTGGCGGGGCGGCCGATGCCGTAGGTCTGCGCAAGGACCGTTTGGGCAGCGCAAGCCAGCGCCAACACGGCGGCGGCACCACTGATTCGTTCAAGCGCGCGCATTGGCAATGCTCCCGTCCGCGGCCACGCGCCAGCGCTGGATCGCGTTGTAGTGATAGGTGGAAGCCACGCCGCGCGCGGCCACCAGCTGGTCCGGCGTGGGCTGGACGTTGCCGGCTTCGTCGATGGCGCGGCTCTCCAGCGAAGCTGGCCCGCCATCCCAGCGCCACGGCAGGCGGAAACGCACCAGGGCGCGGTCCAGCACCGGCTCCTGCAGCTGCGCCTCGCGCCAGCTGCGGCCGCCATCGACCGACACCTCGACGCGGCGGATGCGCCCGTGGCCCGACCACGCCAGGCCCGAGATCTCATAGAACCCGCGCTCACGCAGTCTGTGGTCCGGCGCGGGAAAGGTGATCACGGACTTCACGTCCATCAGGAAGGTGAACTGCCGCGCGCTGCCGTCGGGCAAGGAGTCCGTGTACTTCGACGTCTCTTCGCGCGACATGAACGGCGCGCGCCCCAGCTTCAGGCGCCGCAGCCACTTGATGGACATGTTGCCCTCATAGCCCGGCAGGAACAGCCGCAGCGGATAGCCATGCTCGGGCCGCAGCATCTCGCCGTTCTGCGCATAGACCAGCAGTGCATCTTCCAGAGCCTTGGCCAGCGGCACGCTGCGCGTCATGGCTGCGCCATCGGCGCCTTCGGCCAGCACCCAGGCCGCATCCGGCGCCACGCCGACTTCGTCGAGCACCACGGACAACGGCACGCCGGTCCACTCACAGCAAGACAGCAGGCCGTGGCTGATCTGCACGGACTTGGCGCCGGGCGCCTTCCACTCGCGTCCGGTGTTGCCCGAGCACTCCAGGAAATGGATGCGCGATACCGACGGCAGGCGCACCAGGTCGTCCATGGTGAAGATGCGCGGGCGCGCCACCAGCCCGTGCACCGCCAGCCGGTGCTGCGCCGGGTCGATCAGCGGGATGCCGGCGTGATGGCGCTCGAACACCAGCCCGGTCGGCGTGATGATGCCGCGCAGGTCCTGCAGCGGCGTCATCGACGAGTTGGCGCCGGGCAGCGGCGCCGCGCTGCGGCTGCGCCGCACCACGTCTTTCTCGAACGGGGACGGCTGGCCGTAGGCATGCCACAGCACGGGCTCGCCCGGCGCGCGCGTCCACGGCGCAACCGTCAGGGGTTCAGCGCGCGCCGCCGTGGCGGCGCCGGCCGCGGCGGCGCCCAGCAACGCCCCGCGCTGCAGGAAGCGCCGGCGGCCGGAAGTCAGGTCATTGCTCATCGTGAGGGCGTGGTCAGTCTGGTAGGAATCAAAATGCGCAGACTGTAGGGCAGCACCGGCACTTGGCCAACGAAGAAGAATGCATGCCGATATGCCAACGCCGCGCTGCGCGCCATATGCGGGGGGCCGATAACCAAAGCCGGAATCATTCGTTCTGGTCCGCGCGCAGCGCCGCTTATCGTGGAGCCGTCCTCCACTTCAAGAAGGTCTGCACGATGACGACCCCGCGCCCCGATGCCACCGCTGCACCCACGCTGACCCGCCGCGAGCTGCTGCGCTGCGCGGCCTGGTCTGGTCTGGGCATGGCGGCTTCGCTGTCGCCGCTGTCCGCGTTCAGCGCCAGCCCGGCCGCGCGGCCCGACGTGATCCGCGTCGGCGTGGCCCAGCCCGCCACCGGCACCCCGCCCAGCTTTGCCGGCAGCTCGCTGGCGATTGCCCATGCACGCGGCTGGCTGGAGGAGTCGTTCAAGCCGACCGGCACGCGCGTGGAGTGGTTCTTCTTCAAGGGCGCCGGCCCCGCCGTCAACGAGGCGCTGGCCAACCGTCAGCTCGACTTTGCGCTGCAAGGAGACCTGCCGTCCATCGTGGCACGCTCCGCTGGCCTGAAGACGCGGCTGGTGCTGGCCACCGGCGTGCGCGCCAACATCTACGTGGGAGTGCCGCCCGATTCGCCGCTGAAGACGGTCAGCGACCTGCGCGGCAAGCGCGTGTCGCTGTTCAAGGGCACCAACATGCATCTGCCCGCGCTGCGCCTGCTGGAAGCGAACGGGCTGTCGGACAAGGACCTGCGCCTGCTGAACCTGGACACGGCGGGCTACCTGGCGGCGCTGTCCACGCGCGACATCGACGCCGCCATCGGTGCGATGGACATCCTGCGCCTGCGCGACAAGGGCGCGGTGCGCATCCTGTACTCCAGCAAGAACCAGTCGCCGATCTACACACGTCAAAGCCACGTACTGGTGAGCGACGAATTCGCCGGGCGCTATCCGGAGGCCACGCAGCACCTGGTGAAGGCCGCGGTCGAGGCGGCGCGGTGGGCCTCGGACGAGAGCCATCGCGAGGAGGTGCTGCGCACCTGGGCGCGTGCGGGCACGCCTTATGACCACTGGAAGGAGGACTTCGACGGCGAGCCGCTGCGGGTGCGGCTGAACCCGAATTTCGATCCCTTCCTGGTCAGCCGCTACAAGGACGCGGTCGAGCAGGCCTATCGCTTCAAGCTGAGCCGTGCGCGCTTTGACGTGGACCAGTGGATCGACCAGCGCTTCCTGAAGGCTGCGCTCAACGACCTGAGCCTGCAGAGCTACTGGCCCGTCTACCAACCCAACGGCAAGATCCTGGGAGCCTGACATCATGTCTGCCGCCGAATCGCTTTCACTGTCCGCCGCAGCAGCGCCGCGCGCGCCTTCCCCGCGCAAGCCATTGCGCTGGCAGGACGCCACATGCTGGCTGCTGGCCTGGCCGGTGCCGCTGGCGCTGCTGCTGGTCTGGTACGTGGCCGCCCGCAATGCCTGGATTCCGCCGCAGGTGCTGCCCGCACCCGAGGACGTCGCACGCACGCTGGCCGACCTCTGGCAAAGCGGGGAACTGCAGGCCAACCTCGCCATCAGCGCGCTGCGCGTGGCCGGCGGCTTCGCCGTGGGGCTGGCCGGCGGCCTGGCGCTGGGCGCGGCCATGGGTCTGTCACCGACGTTGCGCGACTACGTCTACCCGACCTTCAAGGCCTTCAGCCAGGTGCCGGTGCTGGGCTGGCTGCCGCTGCTGATGCTGCTGGTCGGCATCGACGAAGCGCTCAAGGTGATCCTGATCGCCAAGGCCGCCTTCGTGCCGGTGGCGCTGAACACGTACAAGGGCATCGGCAGCGTGCCGACCCGCTACCTGGAAGTGGCGCGGGTGCTGCAGCTCACGCGCTGGCAGACGCTGTCGCGCGTGGTCCTGCCCGCCGCGGCCGCGCCGGTGTGGAACGGCGTGCGCTACGGCCTGACGCACGCGTGGCTGGCGCTGGTGGTGGTGGAGCTGCTGGCCTCGTCCGAGGGGCTGGGCTACATGATCGTCTACGGGCGCCAGCTGTTCCAGCTCGACATGGTGCTGGCCGCCGTGGTGGTGGTGGGCGTGGTTGGCTTTGCGCTGGACAAGACGCTGGCGCTGGCCGAAGGCGCGGTGCTGCGCTGGCGCAAGCCGGGCTTCTGAGGCGAGGCCGCGATGACTACTTCTGCTATCCGCCCCCGTGTTCGCCTGCCCCGCGCCTTGCGCGGCTGGGTGCTGCCGCTCGCGCTGCTCGCGCTGTGGTGGGCCGCCGTGCGCTTTGGCTGGACCACGTCGCCGCTGCTGGTGCCGGTATCCAGCGTCTGGGACACCGCGGTGCGCCAGGTGCAAAGCGGCGCGCTGGCCACGGCATTGGCCGCCAGCCTCTGGCGCGACCTGGCCGGCTTCGCCATCGGCGCCAGCGCTGGGCTGGTGTTCGGCACGGCGCTGGGCCTGTCGCGCCTGTTCGAACGCCTGGTCGGTCCGAGCTTTCACACGGTCAAGCAGATCTCGCTGTTTGCATGGATCCCGCTGATCTCGGTCTGGTTCGGGCTGGGCGATGCCGCCAAGGTGGTGTTCCTGTCGCTGGCCGCATTCTTCCCGGTGGTGCTGAACACCTTCGAAGGCATCCGCGCCGTGCCGGCCGACCTGCTCGAGGTGGCGCGTGTCCTGCGCTTCAACCGCACCCAGGTACTGTGGCGCGTGGTGCTGCCGTCGGCGGCCCCGTCGATCTTCGCCGGCATCCACCTGGCGCTGATCTATGCGTGGCTGGCGACGCTCGGCGCGGAGTACCTGCTGGTATCCGGCAAGGGCATCGGCAACACCATGACCGACGGCCGCGAAAACTTCTGGATGGACCTGGTGATCTTCGGCGTGATCGTGGTCGGCCTGGTCGGCTTCACGCTGAACTGGATTGCCAGCCGCATCGAATCCCGCCTGCTCGCCTGGCGCGGGCGCTCGGTGGCCGCGGGCTGAGCCGCGCTGCCCCTTATTGAACGGAGACCACAAATGCCACATGCCGGCACGCTAAGCATCGCGCACCTGCACAAGCAGTACGAAGTCGAGGGCCGGGGGCTGCCCGTGCTCGAGGACATCACCCTGACCATCGCCCCGGGCGAGTTCGTCAGCATCGTCGGCGCCAGCGGCTGCGGCAAGTCCACCCTGCTGCGGCTGGTGGTGGGGCTGGAACAGGATTATCGCGGCGAGATCCTGCTGGACGGCAAGCGCGTATCGGGCACCAGCCTGCAGCGCGGCATCGTGTTCCAGGAGCATCGCTTGTTCCCGTGGCTGACAGTCGAGCAGAACATCCGGCTGGCGCTGCTCAACACCCCAGGCAGCGACGCGGAGAAAGACCGCAACGTTGGCGAGCATATCGCGCTGGTTGGCCTGCGCGGCTTCGAGCAGGCCTATCCGCACCAGCTCTCCGGCGGCATGTCGCAGCGCGTGGCGATTGCGCGGGCACTGGTGACGCGGCCCGAGATCCTGCTGCTCGACGAGCCCTTCGGCGCGCTCGATGCGATGACGCGGGCCTACCTGCAGCAGGAGCTGCAGCGCATCTGGCAGGCCGAGGGCATCACCATGATCCTGGTCACCCACGACGTCGAGGAAGCCGTCTTCCTGGGCGACCGCGTGGTGGTGATGGAACCCCGGCCCGGCCGCATCCGCCGCATCCTGCCGGTGGACCTGCCGCATCCGCGCGAACGCGCCGGACTTCCCTTCGCGCGGGCGCGCGATGCCGTGCTGCGCGAATTCGCCGGGCAGGAGCCTGTCGTGCAGCGGGCCCCCGAACCTGAACTCGCCTGACCCAACCCTGATCCCCTCCGGAGCTTAAAGATGACCCAAGCCAACGCCACGCAAGACCAGCCCGTCCAGCTCGACATCCACCCGGTTGCCGGCCGCATCGGCGCCGAGATCCGCGGCGTCGCGCTGCACGGCGACCTGCCGCCCGCCACCTTCGCCGCGATCCGCGCAGCCTTGCTCAGGCACAAGGTGCTGTTCTTCCGCGACCAGGTCCATCTTGACGATGCCGCACAGCAGGGCTTTGCGCGCCTGTTCGGCGACACCGTGCCGCACCCGACCGTGCCTTCGCGCGACGGCACGCAGCTGCTTGAGCTTGACTCGCAGCATGGCGGCCGCGCCAACTCCTGGCATACCGACGTGACCTTCGACCTGGCCTATCCCGCGGTCTCGGTGCTGCGCGCCGTGACCGTTCCCGCCACCGGCGGCGATACGGTGTGGGCCAACACCGCCGCCGCTTACCAGGACCTGCCCGAGCCGCTGCGCGAACTGGCCGACAAGCTGTGGGCGCTGCACACCAACGACTACGACTACGCGGCCACGCGCGTCAATCCGAGCGACGAAGGACTGAAGCGCTACCGCGAGGTATTCACCTCGGCGCTCTACGAGACCGAGCACCCGGTGGTGCGCGTGCACCCGGAAACCGGTGAACGCACGCTGGTGCTGGGCCACTTCGTCAAGAAGCTGCTGGACTACGCGTCGGCCGATTCGGCACACCTGATTGCCGTGCTGCAGGGCCATGTGCACCGGCTGGAGAACACCGTGCGCTGGCGCTGGCGCGCGGGCGACGTCGCGATCTGGGACAACCGCGCCACCCAGCACTACGCCATCAACGACTATGGCGACGCGCACCGCGTGGTGCGCCGCGCCACCGTGGCCGGCGACATCCCGGTCGGCGTGGATGGCCGCCGCAGCAAGGCGGTGAAGGCGGGCGTGCGCGGCGAGGGCGCGGCGCCGGCCAACCAGTCCGCCGGTGCCGCGCAACGGCAAGCGGCCTGATCCAGCCAGCTTCTTCCGGAGAGCACGATCGATGTCATCGCAAAAGCCGCCGCGCCAGCTGCATCTGGGCGCCTTTCTCCAGGCCACCGGGCACCATGTCGCCGGGTGGCGCCATCCCGGCGCGCAGGCCGATGCCGGCCGCAACCTGGCGCACTACATCGCACTGGCGCAGCGCGCCGAGGCCGCGGGGTTCGATGCGCTGTTCCTGGCGGACGGCGTCGCGATCCGCGGCATGCACGATGCCACCCTGCCGCGCACCGCGCGCGCCGCCACCTTCGAGCCGCTGACGCTGCTGTCGGCACTGGCGGCGGTGACGCAGCGCATCGGCCTGGTGGCGACCGTCTCCACCACCTACAACGAGCCCTTTCATGTGGCGCGCAAGTTCGCCTCGCTCGACCATCTCAGCGGCGGCCGCGCGGGCTGGAACGTGGTGACATCGTGGTCGGATGCCGAGGCGCGCAACTTCAGCCTCGAGCGTCATCCCGCGCACGCTGACCGCTACGCCCGTGCCGAGGAGTTCGTCGACGTGGTCACCGGGCTGTGGGACACCTGGGAGGATGATGCCTTCCTGTACGACAAGGACAGCGGCCGGCATTTCGATGCGGACAAGCTGCACACGCTGGACCATCGCGGCGCGCACTTCCAGGTGCGCGGGCCGCTCAACGTCGCGCGCCCGCCGCAGGGCCATCCGGTGATCGTGCAGGCCGGCTCGTCCGAGGCCGGGCAGGAGCTGGCCGCACGCACCGCCGAGGTCATCTTCACCGCGCAGCAGTCGCTGGCGGATGCGCAGGCCTTCTATCGCGGCCTGAAAGCGCGGCTCGCGCGCTATGGCCGCACGCCCGACCAGCTCAAGATCCTGCCGGGCGTGTTCCCGGTGGTGGGCCGCAGCGAGGCCGAGGCGCACGAGAAATTCGAAGCACTGCAAAACCTGATCCATCCGTCGGTGGGGCTGGCCCTGCTGTCGCAGCACCTGGGCGGGATCGACCTGAGCGGCTATCCGCTGGACGGTCCGCTGCCCGACAACCTGGCCGAACCGAACGGCGCCAAGAGCCGCTTCCAGCTGGTTACCGGCCTGGCCCGGCGCGAGGGGCTCACCATCCGCCAGCTGTGCCTGCGCGTGGCCACCGCGCGCGGCCACTGGTCGATCCACGGCACGCCGCAGTCCATCGCCGACCAGCTGCAGGCGTGGTTCGAGGGCGAGGCCGCCGATGGCTTCAATGTCATGCCGCCCTGGCTGCCGGGCGGGCTCGATGACTTCATCGAACTGGTGCTGCCGGAACTGCGCCGGCGCGGGCTGTTCCGCGAGCGCTATACGGGCACCACGCTGCGCGAGCACCTGGGGCTGCGCCGGCCGGAGAACCTGCGCTGGCAGCAGCTCGGACCGCCGCTCGCGGTCGGGGCATGAGCGCGGCGCCGCGCATATCCAAATGCAATAAGTTTCCTTGCCTCTCGCGAGCGCCGTCGGCAACCATAGCAGCCACGCCGCAGGGCGTGCGCGGGCCGGCTGGTACCATCGCACGGCCTGGTGCGCCCGTGCGGCGCACTGCTCGGCATGCCCGGCGCGCGGCAGGCACTGCCCCCGCGCGCCGGTCACCCAACAGCGAGAAGAAGAGAGAAGAAGATGAGACTCGAAACCCTGGCCGTCCACGGCGGCTATTCGCCCGATCCCACCACGCGCGCGGTGGCCGTGCCCATCTACCAGACGGTGGCGTACGCCTTCGACAACGCCCAGCACGGCGCCGACCTGTTCGACCTGAAGGTGGCCGGCAACATCTACAGCCGCATCATGAACCCGACCAACGACGTGCTCGAGCAGCGCCTGGCCGCGCTCGAGGGCGGCGTGGGCGCGCTGGCGCTGGCGTCGGGCATGGCCGCGATCACCTATGCGATCCAGACCATTGCCGAGGCCGGCGACAACATCGTCTCGTCCAGCCAGCTCTATGGCGGCACCTACAACCTGCTGGCGCATACGCTGCCGCAGTCGGGCATCGAGACCCGCTTTGCCGACGGCCGCAATCCGTCCAGCTTCGGCGACCTGATCGATGCGCGCACCAAGGCCGTGTTCGTCGAGTCGGTGGGCAACCCGCTTGGCAACGTGGTCGATATCGCCGCGATAGCGCGCGTCGCGCACAACCACGGCGTGCCGCTGATCGTCGATAACACGGTGCCATCGCCCTACCTGTGCCGGCCGTTCGAGCACGGCGCCGATATCGTCGTGCATTCGCTGACGAAGTATCTGGGCGGCCACGGCAACAGCGTCGGCGGCGCCATCGTCGACAGCGGCAAGTTCCCGTGGGCGCAGCACAAGGCGCGCTTCCGCCGCCTGAACGAGCCGGACGTGTCGTACCACGGCGTGGTCTATACGGAAGCGCTGGGGCCCGCCGCCTATATCGGCCGCGCGCGCGTGGTGCCGCTGCGCAATACCGGCGCCGCGCTGTCACCGTTCAACGCGTTCCTGATCCTGCAGGGCATCGAGACCCTGGCGCTGCGGCTGGACCGCATCACCGACAATGCGCTGGCGATCGCCCGCCACCTGCAGCAGCACGCCAAGGTGGCGTGGGTCAATTTTGCCGGCCTGCCGGATCACCCCGACCACGCGCTGGTGCAGCAATACCTGGGCGGCCGCGGGCCCGGCATCCTGTCGTTCGGGCTGAAGCAAGGTGGCCGCGAGGGCGGCGCGCGCTTCCTCGATGCGCTGCAGCTGTTCACGCGGCTGGTCAATATCGGCGATGCCAAGTCGCTGGCCACCCACCCGGCATCGACCACGCACCGCCAGCTCAACGCCGAAGAACTGCAGGCGGCCGGCGTCAGCGAGGACATGGTGCGGCTGTCGATCGGCATCGAGCATATCGACGACCTGATCGAAGACCTGGACCGCGCGCTGGCAGCGGCCTGACCCTCCCGCCAGACCCGCTACCACTGGTTTGCTCCCCTCTCCCGCCCCCGGGAGAGGGGCCGGGGGAGAGGGCAGGCGCTCGCACTAGCCGATCACTTCACCGCTTCCTCGTCACCACGCTTGCCCCGCGCCTCCAGCACGAAATAGCTCACCGCCCCAATCATCAACGGAATCAGGTAATACAGCGCCCGATACGCGATCAGCGCCGCGAGCAGCAGCCCGTGCGGCACCTGGTCTCCCAGCATGGTCAGGAACACGGTCTCGATCACGCCCAGCCCGCCGGGGATGCGCACTACCACGCCCGCCAGCCCGGACGCCAGCAGCACGCCAAGCACCGTGAAGTACGTCGCATGCGTATGCAGCAGCGCGTACAGGATCGCGCCCATCGACATCCAGTGGGCCGCCGACAGCGCGCATTGCAACGCCGCGAAGCGCACCGTGGGCACATAGATGTCGTGGTCGCGCACGGTGCGGTGGCGGCCGTGCCAGAGCGCGCACGCCGCCAGGTAAGCGGCCGGGATCGCCAGCATCAGCATGCCCAGCACCCGTGTCAGCGCCGCGGGAATGCCCCACTCCGGCGGCAGCACCACCAGTTCGCCGGCGAGGATGGCGCCCGCCAGCACCGCATAGCCGAGCCAGTTGGTGGTAACCACCACCACGAACAGGCTCCAGATCTGCGGGGCGCTCAGCCCCGCGCGCGAGTACAGCCGGTAGCGCACGCCCGCGCCGCCCAGCGTGGCGCCCAGGTTGAGGCTGAGCGTGTAGCTGACATAGGAGATCGCCATCACCCGGCGCAGCGGCAGCGGGTGCCCGGCATAGCGGCAGCCGAGCACGTCGAACTGGCTGTACAGCAGCCCGCTCAGTGCCACGAAGCCGGCCGCCGGCAGCAGCGTGCGCGCGTTAAAGCCGCGCAGCGCTTCCAGCACCGCGTTCCAGTCGATGGTGCCCAGCTTGCGCGCGATCAGCGCCAGCACGGCAGCAATGAAGAGGATGCCGATGGCACGGCGCCAGGCCGGCCAGTGCGCATGCTGGCGGATGGCGGACAGGGCCTCGGCGCCCGTCATTCCGCGCCTCCGCGCAGCACCACCACGCGCCGCGCGTTGCGGCGCCCGCCCGGCATCGGCTGCACCAGCCGCGGCGCATGCGCCGGCAGCCAGCCCGCCCACGCCGGGAAGCGCCGCAGAAAGTGGAACATCAGCGTCGCGCCCAGCGCATCGAGGCGGTTGCGCGGCGACTTAAGCCCCGGCGGCACTGCGCGGCAGCGCGCGCCGATCAGCGCTTCGAGCCGGCCGCGCAGGTGGCACGCGAAGGCTTCATCGCGGATCACGAGATTGGCCTCGAGGTTCAGCGACAGGCTCAGCGGGTCGAGGTTGCTGGAGCCGACCGTGGCCCAGTTGTCGTCGACCACCGCGACCTTGCCGTGGAAGGGCCGCTCGACGTATTCGAGGATTTGCACCCCGGCGTCCTGCAGATGCGCATAGAGCAGGCCGCCGGCGCGCGCCACCCACGGCATGTCGGGCTTGCCCTGCAGCAGCAGCCGCACCCGCACGCCGCGCGCGGCGGCCTCGCACAGCGCATGCAGCAGCCGGTAGCCCGGCAGGAAGTAAGCGTTGGCGATGATGACCTCGCGCCGCGCCGCGCGGATCGCGTCCAGGTAGGCAAATTCGATGTCGTTGCGGTGGCGGTGGTTGTCGCGCGTGACCAGGTTCACGCGTGCGTCGTAAGTGCGCGGATCCGGCCCCTCGCGATCTGGCGCGTGCTCGGACGAGCGCGGCAGCGGCGGACACGCGCCAGGCATCGCGCGCACCAGGAAGTCGTGCACCTGGCGCGCGAAGGGCCCGCGGATTTCCACCGCATAGTCCTGCTTGGCGAGCGGCCCGAACTGGTACAGGTGCTGCGCCGAGAAATTGAGGCCGCCGACGAACGCCACCTCGGCATCGACCGCGATCAGCTTGCGGTGCATGCGCCGGAAGATGTGGGTGCGCACGCCGAACAGCCGCGGCCGCGGCGAGAATGTGCAGAACTGCACGCCTGCATCGACCAGCTCCGCGATAAAGGCCGGCGACAGGTCATGCGAGCCGAAGCCGTCCACCGTCAGCGCCACGCGCACGCCGCGGCGCGCGGCCGCCAGCAGTGCCGCGTGCAATTTATGGCCTACCTCGTCTTCAAACAGGATAAAAGTTTCCAGCAGTACGCTTTCACGCGCGCGCGCAATGGCGTCGAACACGCACGGAAAATACTCCTCGCCGTTCTCCAGCAGGCGGAAGTGGTCGGAAGCGGGCGGCAGCGGTGTCATGGCCGGGGAATCGCCGCAAACACCATGCCAGCGGAAACCACGCGCCGGCCGCTGCTATCCCCGGTGACGGCCGCGCCGCCAGCGCGCCAGCACTGCGGCGGCCAGCGCACCGGCCACCAACCCTGCAATGAACACCGCCACCGCCATGCCAGTCCATGCGCCCGCGCCAACATCGTCGGCGCCGCCGCGCGCCAGCGGCGCGAGCGACTGCCAGTCGGCGGCGGTGAACTGCGTCATCGTGGGCGCGCCATCCAGGCCATACACGCAGACCTCGCCGCCCGGCAGCTTGCAAAAGCGCGCCGGCGGACAGCTGCGCAGGATGGCCTGGGTCTCGCCCTCGCCGCAGCGGGCGCCGGCGCTGCGCAGCACCTGGATCGTGACATCGGGATGCTTGGTCAGTTGTTCGGGCATGGCGGCCTCCCATGGCTTGCAGACGCAGTGACGCGTGACGCGTTCCTACAGCGTAGGCCTTATTCCGCCCGGGCATATCGCCATGCGTAAACGCTCGTTCGTCCATTGGCTGCTTTTCCATACAATGGCCCGATGCCACGGCGCGACGCCGCGGCCACACCACCACCTCAAAGGGGAGCATCCGATGCAATACGGGAAATTCGGCCTGGCCACGCGACTGGCGGCAGCCGTGCTGGCGCTGGGCGTGATGCAAGGCGCCGGCGCGGCCGATCCGGACAAGAAGGAAATCCGCTTCGGCGCCACCGCCGGCCCGTATGCCGACCAGATCCGCTATGGCGTCAAGCCGGTGCTGGAACAGCGCGGCTACAAGGTCACCATCGTCGAGTTCAGCGACTACGTGCAGCCCAACCTGGCGCTGGCCGACGGTGCCATCGACGCCAACGCCTTCCAGCACGTCGCCTACCTGAAGAAGTTCTCGGCCGACCGCAAGCTCGCGCTGAGCGACGTGATCCAGGTACCGACCGCGCCGATCGGCATCTACAGCCGCAAGCACAAGGCACTGGCCGAGGTGAAGCCGGGCAACACGGTATCGCTGCCGAACGATCCGACCAACCTGGCGCGCGCCATCGCCATCCTGCAGCAGATCGGCTGGGTCACGCTCAAGCCCGGCACCGACCCGATCCGCGCCAGCGAACGCGATATCGACACCAACCCGCACAAGCTCAAGCTGGTCCAGCTGGAAGCCGCGCAGCTGCCGCGCTCGCTCGACGATGTCGACTATGCCTTCGTCAACGGCAACTATGCGCTGGCCTCGGGCCTGAAGCTGACCTCGGCGCTGGCGCTGGAGAAGATTCCGGACTACTACATGAACCTGGTCGCGGTGAAGACCGCCGACCTGAACAAGCCCTTCGTCAGGGACATCCGCGAGGCCTACCAGTCGGCCCAGTTCAAGGCGGTGACGCAACAGCGCTTCGCCGGCTTCGTGCCGCCGCCGTACCAGCGCTGAGCCCCACGCCCATTGTTCTGGTTTCCTGGATGATCTATCCAGGCGCCGCCGATTTATTCCGCAGCCCCCGCCGCCTAAGCTGAAGCCTCCTTCGACGCATCCACAGGAGAGTTTCCATGGCTGACCATTCCATCCGCGGCAAGGTCGCGCTGATCGCCGGCGGCGCCAAGAACCTGGGCGGGCTGATCGCGCGCGACCTGGCTGCCCAGGGCGCGCGGGCCATCGCCATCCACTACCACAGCGCGGGCTCGCGCGCCGACGCCGAGGCCACGGTGCGGGCGCTCCAGGCAAGCGGTGCCCAGGCGGTGGCACTGCGGGCCGACCTGAGCAGCGCGGGCGCGGTCGAGCGCTTGTTCGCCGAAGCCGTGGCCGCGGTGGGCCGTCCCGATATCGCCATCAACACGGTGGGCAAGGTACTGAAGAAGCCGTTCGCCGAGATCAGCGAGGCCGAGTACGACGAGATGTCGGCCGTCAACGCCAAGAGCGCCTTCTTCTTCCTGAAGGAAGCCGGCCGCCACGTCAACGACCACGGCAAGATCGTGACGCTGGTGACCTCGCTGCTGGGCGCGTTCACGCCCTTCTATGCCGCCTATGCCGGCACCAAGGCGCCGGTCGAACACTTTACCCGCGCCGCGGCCAAGGAGTTCGGCGCACGCGGTATCTCGGTGACCGCGGTAGGACCCGGCCCGATGGACACGCCGTTCTTCTACGGCCAGGAAGGCGACGACGCCGTGGCCTATCACAAGAGCGCGGCCGCGCTGTCGCCGTTCTCGCCGACGGGACTGACGCATATCGAGGATGTGGTGCCCTTTATCCGCCATCTGGTCAGCGACGGCTGGTGGATCACCGGCCAGACCATGCTGATCAACGGCGGCTACACGACCAAATAAGCCGCCGCGCCGCTCCGGAGCGTGCACGCATTGCAGGTATGCTTGCGCCATCGACGGGCGAGGCGTATGGACAGATTCGACCAGTACCGCGTATTCCTGCAGGTGGCCGAGATGGGCAGCTTCATCAAGGCCGCGCATGCGCTCGGCTTGCCGCGCGCGTCGGTATCGGCGGCGGTGCAGGACCTGGAGGCCCAGGTCGGCACGCGCCTGCTGCACCGGACCACGCGGCAGGTGCGGCTGAGCGCCGACGGCGCCCAATTGCTGGAGCGATTGCGTCCGCTGCTGGCCGAGGTCGAGGATATCGACCAGCTGTTCCAGGCCGGCCAGCGCCAGGCCAGCGGCCGTCTTAACGTCGATATGCCGAGCCGCATCGCGCGCCGGCTGGTGGCACCTGCGTTGCCCGCCTTGCTGCGACGCCATCCGCGGCTGCATCTGTCGCTCGGTTCCAGTGACCGCGCCATCGACCTGGTGCAGGAGGGCGTCGACTGCGCGGTGCGCTTCGGCGTGCTGGCCGACAGCAGCCTGGTGGTGCGGCCGCTGGGCCGGATCGCGCTGGTGAACTGCGCCAGCCCGGCCTATCTGCGCGAACACGGCGAGCCCCATGATCCGGCCGATCTGCGCCGCGGCCACCTCGCGGTGGGATACGCCAGTCCGCGCACCGGCCGGGAACTGCCGTGGGAATTCCTGGACGCCGATGGCAGCGCGCGCGAGGCCGACGTGGCAACGCGCGTCTCCGTCAACAATGCCGAAAGCTATATCGCCTGCTGCCTCGCCGGCATCGGAATGATCCAGATCCCGCGCTTCGACGTGCAGCACCTGCTCGACACCGGACAGTTGCTGGAAATCATGCCCGACTGGCGCCCGCCGAGCATGCCGGTGTCGCTGCTCTATCCGCACCGCCGCCAGCGCTCGGCACGGCTTGCGGTGTTCCTGGAGTGGTTCCGCGCGCTGATGCAGCCGCACCTGGAAGCCTGAGCGGCGGCCAGCGCGGCATCGCCGCATTGTGCGCAGCAAGACAATTTCGCGCCGCGCCGGCCGCGCAAATGCCCTACACTCAAGCTCAAGTCCCCCGCGCCCAAAAAGCACGGCAGGGATCACAACGCGATCATTGCCGCGGAGGGCTGCGAAGATCCTCGCCCCGGTCCGCGCGGATCCTGTCGAGACAACCGCATCGAGAGACCCGCCATGTCCACGGTTGCGCGCTTTGAGATCGGCTATACCCGCTACCTTGCCCCACCGGGCGACACCACTCCCACCACTGTTCCCCTTCCACCGTTCGGCAGCGACCCTGACGCGCTGGTGCCCCTGTACCAGGCGATGGTGCTGACGCGTCAGTTCGACCTGAAGGCGATCGCACTGCAGCGCACCGGCAAGATCGGCACCTTCGCGTCGGCGCTGGGGCAGGAGGCGATCGGCGTGGGCGTGGCCTACGCCATGCGGCCGGAAGATGTGCTGGTGCCCTCGTACCGCGACCACGCGGCGCAGTTTGTGCGCGGCGTGACGATGACCGAGAGCCTGCTCTACTGGGGCGGCGACGAGCGCGGCAGCGGCTTTGCCGCGGCGCCGCATGACTTTGCCAACTGCGTGCCGATCGGCACCCAGGTGTGCCACGCGGCCGGCGCCGCGTACGCGTTCCAGCTGCGCGGCGAGCCGCGCGTGGCGGTCTGCCTGCTGGGCGACGGCGGCACCTCCAAGGGCGACTTCTATGAAGGCATGAACATGGCCGGCGCCTGGCGCGCGCCGCTGGTGATCGTGATCAACAACAA
Source organism: Cupriavidus phytorum (assembly GCF_003254285.1). Classification (NCBI taxonomy): domain Bacteria; kingdom Pseudomonadati; phylum Pseudomonadota; class Betaproteobacteria; order Burkholderiales; family Burkholderiaceae; genus Cupriavidus; species Cupriavidus phytorum. Next base: position 201,129 of record NZ_QKZN01000001.1, on the reverse strand, counting down.
CCAGTGGGCGATCTCGATGCCGCGCAGCGGCCAGACCGCGGCGCAGACGCTGGCGCAGAAGGCCATTGCCGCGGGCATCCCGGGCGAGCAGGTCGACGGCAACGACGTGGTCGCGGTGCGCCATCGCGTCGGCGAAGCGGTCGCGCGCGCGCGCGACGGCGGCGGTCCCGCGCTGATCGAGGCCATCACCTACCGGCTGGGCGACCACACTACCGCCGACGATGCCTCGCGCTACCGCGACGAGGCCAGCGTCAAGGCACACTGGCAGCACGAACCGCTGTTGCGCCTGCGCACCCACCTGCTGGCCCTGCATGCCTGGGATGCGGCGCGCGAAGAGGCGCTGGTCAGGGCGTGCTCGCAGCAGGTAGCGCAGGCGGTCGAGACCTACCTCGCCATGCCGCCGCCAGACCCGGCCGCGATGTTCGACTGCCTGTACGCGGCCATGCCGGCCGAACTGCAGGCGCAGCTGGAGATCGCGCGGCGCTTCCCGGCGCAGCACGGCTAGCCGCTGGCGGCGCCGCGCGCGCACTCCTACCTCGACCCGGTCCCACAGCGAGCGAACCATGGCGGAAATCAATCTGGTCGAAGCAGTCAACCTGGCGCTGGCCCATGCGCTGGAGCACGATCCCGATGTGCTGCTGCTGGGCGAGGACATCGGCGTCAACGGCGGCGTGTTCCGCGCCACCGTGGGCCTGCAGGCGCGCTTCGGCGCCGCGCGCGTCATGGATACGCCGCTGGCCGAAGGCGGCATCGTCGGCGCGGCGATCGGCATGGCGGCGATGGGGCTCAAGCCCGTGGCCGAGATTCAGTTCACCGGCTTTATCTACCCGGCGGTGGATCACATCATCAACCACGCCGGGCGCATGCGCCACCGCACGCGCGGGCGGCTGACCTGCCCGCTGGTGGTGCGCTCGCCGTGCGGCGCGGGCATCCACGCACCCGAGCACCACTCCGAAAGCCCGGAGGCGATGTTCGCCCACATGCCTGGCATCCGCGTGGTCGTGCCGTCATCGCCGGCGCGCGCGTACGGGCTGCTGCTGGCGGCGATCGCCGACCCCGACCCGGTCATCTTCCTCGAGCCCACGCGGCTGTACCGCCTGTTCCGCCAGGAAGTGGCCGACGACGGCGCGGCGCTGCCGCTCGATACCTGCTTCACCTTGCGCGAAGGCAGCGACATCACGCTGGTGAGCTGGGGCGCGATGGTGCAGGAGACGCTCGCCGCCGCAGACGCGCTGGCCGCGGAAGGCGTTACTGCGACTGTGATCGACGTGGCCACGCTCAAGCCGCTGGACATGCAGACCATCCTGGATGCGGTTTCGCGCACCGGCCGCTGCGTGATCGTGCACGAGGCGCCGCGCACCGCCGGCTTCGGCGCCGAGATCGCGGCGCAGCTGGCCGATGCGGGGTTGTACTCGCTGGCCGCGCCGGTGCAGCGCGTGACCGGCTTCGATACCGTGGTGCCGCTGGCGCGGCTGGAGTACACCTACCTGCCCGGTGTCGCGCGCATCGTCGATGCCGCGCGCAGGGCGCTGGCGGCGTAGGGCCCCGGCGGCAACCGGACCGTTCAAGCTAGCCAAGGAGGACCGATGCGAGTCTTCAAGCTGCCCGACCTGGGCGAAGGCCTGCAGGAGGCCGAGATCGTGGCCTGGCACGTCAAGACCGGCGACACGGTCGCGGCGGACCAGCCGCTGCTGTCGGTGGAGACCGCCAAGGCGATCGTCGAAATCCCGTCGCCTTATGCCGGCAGCATCGGCAAGCTGTTTGCGCAGCCGGGCGACATCGTGCACCTGGGCGCGCCGCTGGTGGGTTTCGAGGGCGCTGGCGAAGATGCCGACGCCGGCACCGTGGTGGGCTCGGTCCAGGTCGGCACGCACGTGGCCAGCGAAGCCGCGCCGCCCGGCACCGCCGCGCCCGCTGCGGGGATGGCCGCGCGCGTCAAGGCGACGCCGGCGGTCCGTGCGCTGGCGCGCCGGCTCGGCGTGGACCTGGCCATGGCCACCGCCTCGGGTCCCGAGGGCGTGGTCACCGCCGCCGACGTGGAACGGGTCGCCGCCACGCTGAAGGACCTCGGCGCGCCCGAAGAACTGCGCGGCGTGCGCCGCGCGATGGCGCAGAACATGGCGCGTGCGCAGGCCGAAGTCGCCGCCGCCACCGTGATGGACGACGCCGACATCCACGCCTGGCCGGCCGGCGCCGATGTCACCATCCGGCTGGTGCGCGCGCTGGTGGCCGGCTGCCGCGCCGAACCGGGGCTCAATGCGTGGTATGAAGGACAGACCGGACGCCGCCACGTGATGAAGAAGATCGACGTCGGCATTGCCGCCGACCTGCCCGAGGGCCTGTTCGTGCCGGTGCTGCGCGATGTCGGCAACCGCGACGCCGCCGACCTGCGCCACGGGCTCGACCGCATGCGCGCCGACATCCGCGCGCGCACCATCGCCCCCGAGGAGATGCGCGGCAACACCATCACGCTGTCCAACTTCGGCATGATCGCCGGGCGCTATGCGGCGCCGATCGTGGTGCCGCCCACCGTGGCGATCCTGGGTGCCGGGCGCGTGCGCGACGCAGTGGTCGCGGCCGGCGGCGTGCCCGCGGTGCACCGGGTCATGCCGCTGAGCCTGACCTTCGACCACCGCGTGGTGACGGGCGGAGAGGCCGCGCGCTTCCTGGCGGCGGTGATCGCGGATCTGGAGATGGCGGAGTAAGTAAGACTACTGGTTTTGCCAGCACCCGCTGTGTGCTCCCCCTCCCGCAGCCGGGAGCGGGGCGCAAACCGCCGGTGTACCGAATGCCTGCGGCAGCGCTGTATATAATGCCCATCCAATCGCCGCCGCCATCTCCGGCCCCGGACCGCCGCACACCCTCATGGAATCCAAGACCGCCCGCCTGACCATCCTGATCGATCCGGTGAAGAAGAAGGCCTTTGAAACGCTGTGCGCCGCGCAGGACCTGACGCCGTCGCAGGTGGTGCGCCAGCTGATCCGCGATTACCTGGCGCAGCATGGCGTGGATTACGCCACCAAGCCCAGGCCGGCGGGCGGCACGCGCCAGAAGAAGTAACTCAGCGCGGGGCGTTGGCCTCGCCTTGCCCTTCCCCGGCGAGCGCGGCGCAGCGTTGCGCCGCCTGCGCCAGCGAATCCGCGTAGTTGCCTTCTCCCAGCGCCGCCAGCACGCCGGCGCGCGCCAGCTTTTCCCTGACCCTCGCGTTGGCCTCGGCCAGCACTACCGCGACGCCGCGCTTCTGCAGCGTGACGATCACCGCCTCCAGCGTCTGCAGCCCGGTCATGTCCATGAAGGGCACGCGGCCCAGGCGGATCAGCAGCACGCGCGGCTCGGTATGGGTCTGCACCAGCGCTCGCTCGCAGGCCTCAACGGCACCGAAGAAGAACGGGCCGTCGATGACATAGACCAGCACGCCCGGCGGTATCGGCGCCACCGCGCCGGTGCCCGCGTCGTCCAGTTCGCGCGCAACGGCCTCGGCGGCCTGGGGTGCCACTTCCACCGCTGCCGACATGCGCCGCAGGAACTGCAGCATGGCCAGGATCACGCCGATATTGACCGCCACCACCAGGTCGGTCAGCACCGTCAGCGTAAAGGTGATCAGCAGGATCGCGACATCGGCGCGCGGCGCGCGCCGGACCATGCGGGCGAACTGGCGCATCTCGCTCATGTTGTAGGCCACCACGAACAGGATCGCGGCCAGCGCGGCCAGCGGCACGCTGGCCGCGAGCGGCGCCAGGAACAGCAGCACCAGCACCAGCGTGAGCGCATGCACCACGCCCGCCAGCGGGCTGTTGCCGCCGTTGCGGATATTGGTGGCGGTGCGCGCGATCGCGCCGGTGGCGGCAAACCCGCCGAACAGCGGCGCCACCACATTGGCGATGCCCTGCCCCACCAGTTCCTGGTTCGAGTCATGCCGGGTGCCCGCCATGCCGTCGGCTACCACGGCCGACAGCAAGGACTCGATCGCGCCAAGCATGGCAATGGTGAAGGCAGGCCCGGCCAGCTCCAGCACGCGCGCCAGCGTGACCTCCGGCAGCGACGGCACCGGCAGGCCGCGCGGCAGGCCGCCGAAGGCCGTACCGATGGTCGCCACGCCGTCGAAGCGGAACAGCGCCTGCACCGCGGTGGCCACCACCAGCGCCACCAGCGGGCCCGGCACGCGCCGCAGCCAGCGCACGCGCGGCGCGCCCACCACCAGCGCCAGGCTGCCCAGCGCCAGCGCGGTGGTGGCGGGGTGCCATTGCGGCAGCGCCTGCAGCAGGTGCCAGAGTTTTTCATGGAAATGCGTGCCGGCCACTGGCGGCAGCCCGAAGAAATCGCGCCACTGGCCGACGAAGATGATCACGCCGATGCCCGCGGTAAAGCCGACGATCACCGGCGCCGGAATGTAGCGGATCACGCCGCCCAGCCGCGTCAGCCCCATCGCCAGCAGGATCAGACCGGCCATCAGCGTGGCGATCTGCAGGCCATCGATGCCGTGGCGCGCCGTTACCGCGGACAGCACCACGATAAAGGCGCCGGTGGGCCCGGCGATCTGCACGCGGCTGCCGCCGAACAGCGACACCGCCAGCCCGGCGACGATGGCCGTGTACAGGCCCTGCTCGGGCTTGGCGCCCGAGGCAATCGCGAACGCCATTGCCAGCGGCAGCGCCACTACCCCCACGATCACGCCCGACACCACATTCGGCAGCCAGTTGCCGCGTTGGAACAATCCGGCCAGCCGGGCTTCGCGTAGCGCAATCATGCTTCAGTCCCTTCCATCGGTGCGGGGGCACAGGTGAATCGAATGATAACAGCATGTTAATGCTTGCCTCCGGGCACCACCCTGTTCGCGGCCGTGCTCCGGAGGCCCTGGCGTCCTGTTCCTTATGCCGCGCAATTCCTATACTGGATTGGCTCGCCCGCCAGTGCGCGGACGCGCCAGGCTGGCGCGGTATCTCTTTGCAAGCGGAGGCTCATCATGTACAGGCACCTCCTAGTACCGACCGACGGCTCCGCGCGCGCCGATGCCATGGTGAGCCGCGCGATGGCATTCGCCAGCCGCATCGGCGCCCGCGTGACCGGGCTGCATGTGCTTCCCGAGTACCACGTGCTGACCTACCGGCTCACCAGCCTGCAAGACACCAAGAGCAACTTCGCCGCCGAAGCCGCGCGCCACGCCGACACCTTCCTTGCCGCGCTCAGCCACACCGCGGCGCAGGCCGGCGTGCCGTGCGACACCATCACCGCCACCGACGACCATCCCTGGCAGGCCATCATCGCGTGCGCGCAGCAGCGCGAGTGCGACCTGATCGTGATGTCGTCGCATGGCAAGCGCGGGCTGCAGGCCATGCTGATCGGCAGCGAGACGCACAAGGTGCTGACCCACAGCACGATCCCGGTGCTGGTTTTCCGCTAGCGGGACACGGCGCCACGGCGGGATAGCGGGGATAGCGGGCAACAGTGCGCGGCAACGCGCGATTCCAAACCATGCCAACTGCAAGGAGCGCAACCATGGCGATTCGACTGGGCGAGCAAGCCCCTGATTTCACCGCCGACACCACGGAAGGCCGGATCAGCTTCCATGAGTGGATCGGCGACGGCTGGGCCATCCTGTTCTCGCATCCCAAGGACTTCACGCCGGTGTGCACCACCGAGCTGGGCTACATGGCCCGGCTCAAGCCCGAGTTCGACAAGCGCAATACCAAGATCATCGGCCTGAGCATCGATCCGGTGGATGACCACCAGCGCTGGGTCAAGGACATCGAGGAAACCCAGGGCTGCACGGTCAACTATCCGATGATCGGCGATGCCGACCTGAAGGTGGCCAAGCTTTACGACATGATCCACCCCGAGGCCAGCGGCAGCGGCCCGCGCACCGCGGTGGACAACGCCACCATCCGCTCGGTGTTCATCATCGGCCCGGACAAGAAGGTGAAGGCGATGCTGGTGTACCCGATGAGCGCGGGACGCAATTTCGACGAGGTGCTGCGGCTGCTGGACTCGCTGCAGCTCAATGCGAAGCACACCGTGGCCACGCCGGTGAACTGGAAGCCGGGCGAGGACGTCATCATCCCGACCTCGGTCTCGGACGAGGAAGCCAGCAAGAAATACCCGCAGGGCTTCAAGACGCTGAAGCCCTACCTGCGTACGGTGGCACAGCCCAAGTAGCGCCACGGCGCAGGACGGACGAAAAGAAGGGGAGAGCGAGGAGCGGCGGCGCCAGGGAGCGCGGCGGCGCGGAGCCCGCGCCAGGCCGCGGTCGGGGCTTCCCGGCCGGCATCGGCTGATGCCGGCCGGGAGCGCACCGGCGGTGCCCGACTTGTCCACAAAAAATATCCACAGGAACAGTGGATATCCCCCCTCTTGACAACCGCGAAGGGCGCGCCCGCGCTGGAACGCGCTGGAGTGCCCGTTTTATAGGCAACCGACCGGCGTACGGGAATGGTTGCGGGCGCTTGCATTTTGTGCCTGCCGCTCCAGCCCCGTGGCGGCGCGCTTAACGGGTCAGCACCGCGCGGATGGTATCGGCCAGTTCCTTGGCGACAAACTTGGCGACATAGGCATCGGCGCCCACCTTGCGCACGTGCTCCTCGCTGGCCTCGCCCGACAGTGATGAGTGAATCACCACCGGCAATGACTTCAGCCGGCTGTCGGCCTTGATCTTGCGGGTCAGCGTAAAGCCGTCCATCTCCGGCATCTCGAGGTCGGTCAGCACCAGCGCCACGTCATCCTGGACCGGCCTGCCCTGGCTGGCGGCCTCGGCCGCGATGCGGTCCAGCAACTCCCACGCTTCCTTGCCGGACTTGGTCATCACCACCGGTGCGCCCAGCGCCTTCAGGCCCTGCTCGATCAGCCCGCGCGCCAGTGCCGAATCGTCCGCCGCAACCACCCTGGCGCCAGGGCGCAGCTGTAGCTGGGGTCCGACTTCGCCGGGGTCCACGTCCGGCTGGCGCGTGGGCAGCACATCACGCAGGATCTGCTCCACATCGAGCACCTGCACCAGCCGCGCGCCTTGCTCTTCCCCCTCGCCGCCGCCGTCCAGCTTGGCGATGCTCGTCACATGGCCGCTGCGCACACTGGCTTCGGCGGAATGCACCTGGTTCCACTCCAGCCGCACGATTTCCTCGACCGCCTCGACCGCAAAGCCCTGGGTCGAGCGCGCGTACTCGGTCACCAGCAGGATGCCCAGTCCGGCCCGCGGCTTGCAGCCGACCAGCCGGGGCAGGTCGATCACCGGAATCACCTGCCCGCGGATATCGGCCATGCCCAGGATCGACGGATCGGCGCCGACCACGGTTGTCACCGGCGGCATGACCAGGATCTCGCGCACCTTGAAGACGTTGATGCCGAACAGCTCCGACTGGCCGGAATGCTCGGCCTCGCCGAGCCGGAACAGCAGCAGCTCGAACTGGTTGTTGTTGGTGAGGTTAGTCCGTTCGTCGATGTCCCTCATGGAACTGCTCATGCGTTGCTCCCGTGCCGTGCGTATGGTGTGTTGCCGCCATGGTTGTTCTGCCTGCCCGCGGCGGTTGGCGGACGGCAGGCGTCATGACCGGATATCGGCGCGCGCCCGCGGGAATTGAGCGGCGCGCGCACCGCATGTGCGGATTTCATCGTTCCATATCCGGATTGCTTCGTTCCTTCGGCACAGCGTGGTCCATATAGTGACTCCCAACTTGTCATAACACGCTATGTCGATCCGATGACCTTCCGGACCAACGCCTTGCCCGCCGACAGCGCCGCGGCAGCGCCGGCCTCCATGCCGACCCCGTTGCCGCTCTACACGCAGATCAAGGACGCCTTGCGCGCCCGCATCCTGGACGGCACCTATCCGCCGCACCACCAGATGCCGTCGGAGAGCGAACTTGGCGCAAGCTTCCGCGCCAGCCGCATCACCGTGCGCCAGGCGCTGGGCGACTTGCAGAAGGAGGGCCTGATCTTCAGGATCCCCGGCAAGGGCTCCTTCGTCTCCAGGCCGCGCGCTTTCCAGAACGTGACCTCGCTGCAAGGCTTTGCCGAGGCGATGTCCGGCATGGGGTACGAGATCCTGAACCAGGTGCGCAGCCTCAAGCGCGTGCCTGCCAGCAGCCACGTTGCCGCGCAGCTGCGTCTGCGCGAAGGCGATCCGGTGGTGGAGATCCGGCGCGTGCGCCTGCTCAACCGCGAACCGGTGTCGCTGGAACTCACCTGGGTGCCCGAGTCCGTCGGCCGCCGCCTGCTCAATGCTGACCTCGCCACGCGCGACATCTTCCTGATCCTGGAAAACGACTGTGGCGTAAGGCTCGGCCATGCCGACCTGAGCGTCGACGCCATACTTGCCGACGACGAACTGACCCAGGCGCTGCGCATCGAGGAAGGCGCGCCGGTGCTGCGCATCGAACGCCTGACCCACGACGCGCAAGGCACGCCGATCGACTACGAGTTCCTCTACTTCCGCGGCGACGCGTTCCAGTACCGGCTGCGCGCAGACCGGCACAAGGCCGCGCCCGCCACCAGCGCCAACCACACGGCAGGCCGCGCCCGGCCCCGCAAACCAGCCAGCAAGGGGAAGACCTCCGCATGAATACCCTGACTCACGAATACGACATCGTTGTCGTCGGCGGCGGCACCGCCGGCCCGATGGCCGCGATCAAGGCCAAGGAACGCAACCCGGCGCTGCGCGTGCTGCTGCTCGACAAGGCGCATGTCAAGCGCAGCGGCGCCATCTCGATGGGCATGGACGGCCTGAACAATGCCGTGATCCCCGGCCACGCCACGCCCGAACAGTACACGCGCGAAATCACCGTGGCCAACGACGGCATCGTCGACCAGTCCACCGTCTACGCCTACGCGCGCCACAGCTTCACCACCATCGAGCAGCTGGACCGCTGGGGCGTGCGTTTCGAGAAAGACGAGACCGGCGACTACGCCGTGAAGAAGGTCCATCACATGGGCTCTTATGTACTGCCGATGCCCGAAGGACATAACGTCAAGAAGGTGCTGTACCGCCAGCTCAAGCGCGCCCGCGTGGAGATCACCAACCGCATCGTTGCCACACGCGTGCTGACCGACGCCTCCGGCGCCGCCAGCGGCGTGATGGGCTTCGACTGCCGCACCGCGGACTTCCACGTGATCCGCGCGCGCGCCGTGATCCTGTGCTGCGGCGCGGCCGGCCGGCTGGGCCTGCCCGCCTCCGGCTACCTGATGGGCACCTACGAGAACCCCACCAATGCCGGCGACGGCTACGCCATGGCTTATCACGCCGGCGCGGCGCTGGCCAACCTGGAGTGCTTCCAGATCAATCCGCTGATCAAGGACTACAACGGGCCCGCCTGCGCCTACGTGACCGGTCCGCTGGGCGGCTATACCGCCAACGGCAAGGGCGAGCGCTTTATCGAATGCGATTACTGGAGCGGCCAGATGATGTGGGAGTTCTACCAGGAACTGCAGGGCGGCAACGGCCCGGTGTTCCTCAAGCTGGACCACCTGGCCGAAGAGACCATCCAGACCATCGAGACCATCCTGCACACCAACGAGCGCCCCAGCCGCGGCCAGTTCCATGCCGGGCGCGGCACCGACTACCGCAGGCAGATGGTGGAGATGCATATCTCGGAGATCGGTTTCTGCAGCGGCCACAGTGCGTCAGGCGTGCATGTGAACGAGCGCGCCGAGACCACGGTGCCGGGCCTCTATGCCGCCGGCGACATGGCCGCGGTGCCGCACAACTACATGCTGGGCGCCTTCACTTATGGCTGGTTTGCCGGACAGAACGCCGCCGACTACGTGGCGGGCCGCGAGCTGCCCGAGGCAGATGCGGCGCAGGTCGCGGCGGAACGCGCGCGCGTGCTGGCACCGCTGGCCCGCGCCGGCGGCCTGCCGCCCGCGCAGGTGGAATACAAGCTGCGGCGCATGGTCAACGACTACCTGCAGCCGCCCAAGGTCACGCGCAAGATGGAAATCGGCCTGCAGCGCTTCGATGCCATCGCCGAAGACATCGGCCAGATCCGCGCCGCCAACCCGCATGAACTGATGCGCGCGGTCGAGGTCATGGCCATTCGCGACTGCGCCGAAATGGCGGCGCGCGCCTCGCTGTTCCGCACCGAGAGCCGATGGGGCCTCTACCACCATCGCGTCGACTATCCGCAGCGCAATGACGCGGACTGGTTCTGCCATACACACCTGAGCAAGGATGCCGCCGGACGCATGGTCAGCCACAAGCACGCGATCGAACCGTACATCGTGCCAGTGGCGGGCGACGACGCCACCGCCTACCAGCGGCTGCGCGTTGGCCGTGGCCAGGCTGTCCATCCCGGCACCGAAGCCCGCCCCGAAGCCCACACCGAATCCCGCACCGGACTTGCCACCGGCCTCGCTGCCGCCTGAAGGAAACATCGCCATGGCCTACACCCCGCACGAAATCACCCAGCGCACCAGCGCGCCGGTGACCATCGACGAAGACAAGTGCATCGCCGACAAGGGCTGCACGGTGTGCGTCGATGTCTGCCCGATGGACCTGCTGGCCATCGACCTGGCCAAGGGCAAGGCCTATATGCAGTTCGACGAATGCTGGTACTGCATGCCCTGCGAAAAGGACTGCCCGACGGGCGCGGTGCGGGTCGAGATTCCGTACCTGCTGCGTTGATTGCCCAGCTTCATGACCACAGCCCCACAGAGATAGCCCCATGAGATCCTTTTCCAGCATCCCTCTGCTGCTGGCGCTGGCCGCCGCCAGCGTGGCCGGCACAGCCAGCGCCGAAACCATCCGCGTCGCCATCGGCACGCAGGACACCACCATCAACTGCGCCACCGGCGGCCTGCTGATCCGCGAGCTGAAGCTGCTCGACAAATACCTGCCGCGCACCGGCAAGTACAAGGACGTCAGCTACGACGTGCAATGGAAGAACTTCACCTCCGGCCCGCCGCTGACCAACGAGATGGTGGCCGACAAGCTCGATATCGGCGCGATGGCGGATTTCCCCGGCTCGCTCAACGCCGCGGCGTTCCAGAAGGCCGGCAAGAAGAGCCTGTTTATCGCGCCGCTGTCAGGCAACGCCATCGGCACCGGCAACGGCATCGTGGTGCCCGCCGATTCCCCGGTCCAGTCGCTGGCGGAGCTCAAGGGCAAGACCATCTCGGTGCCGTTCGGCTCGACCGCGCACGGCATGCTGCTGCGCGCGATCAAGCGCCAGGGCTGGGACCCGGACAAGGACGTGACGCTGGTGTCGCAGTCGCCCGAGGTCGGCGGCTCGGCGCTGCAGGCGCACAAGGTGGACGGCCACGCCAACTTCGTGCCGTTCCCCGAGTTGTTCGCGTTCCGCGGCTTCGCGCGCAAGATCTATGACGGCTCCCAGGCCGAGGCGCCCACCTTCCATGGCGCGCTGGTGAGCGCGGATTATGCGCAGAAGTATCCCGAGATCGTGGTGGCCTACCTGCGCGCCGCCATCGAGGCCGACCGCCTGATGGCCGCGGAGCCCGAGAAATACAGCGAACTGATTGCCAGGGTGACCGGCATCGACGCCGAGGTGGACTACCTGTTCCATGGCCCGCTCGGCCTGCAGAACCGCGACTACACCTGGAAGCCGGAATACCGGCAGGCGCTGCAGACCTCGATCGAAACGCTGAAGCTGCTCAAGCGTACCGATGCCGACCTGAGCGCCGACAGCGTGATCGACGACCGCTACATCCGCGAAGCGTTCCGGCTCGAAGGCCTGGACTATGAGGCACGCCTGAAGGCCTACGACAAGCAGCCCCTCGCGGCCCGGGACGCGGACACCGGCAAACCCATCGCCGAGCCAAGGCTGGCCGCGCAGCTGTGGCTGCGGGGCGAGCCCAGGGTGCGCGCCTATGCCTCGCCGGCGGCAGCGTTCGCCGCGCTCAGGCAGGCGGCAAAGGCCGGCACGCCGGCGCGCGTGCTGTATGTGCATGACCGCAATACCGGCCTGAAGCTGCTGGCCAACAAGGCGTGGTATGTGCAAGACGGCAAGGGACAGGTCAGCGCCTTCCTGCTCAAGGGGTCCGCCGACGGCTGGGCCAGGGCCAATGGCGGCAAGGTGCGCGATTTCGCCGCAGTCAGCGGCGCGACCGTTGCCGTGGCCAGCAACTGATACCTGGAGCACAACGATGAGCGCAATCACGCTTGAAGCCGGGCCGCCCCCGGTGGCGCCCGCCACGGCCGGCGCGGCACGCGCCCGGCTGGCGCGCTGGCTGGTGCGCCTGGCCGCGCTGGCGAGCTGCATCGTGCTGTGGCAGCTGGCTTCGTCGCAGCGGGCCCACCTTGGCCTCGTCACCTTCGCCAACGTGCCCGCGCCCAGTGACGTCGTGCCGGCGGCCTGGCAGCTGCTGCAGTCGCCCAAGCTGGTGCTGCACCTGGGCAACAGCCTCTACCGCGTGTTTGCCGGCTTCGGCGCGGCGGCCGCGGCAGGCATCGTGCTCGGCATGGCCATCGGCCGCTCGCGCTGGCTGGAAGACCTGCTGCTGCCGCCGCTGGAGGTGCTGCGCCCGATCCCCGGCGTGGCGTGGATTCCGCTGGCCATCCTGATGTTCCCGTCTTCGGAACTGAGCATGATCTTCATCACCTTCATCGGGGCGCTGTTCCCGATCCTGCTCAATACCATCCACGGCGTGGAACGCACGGATCCGCGGCTGATCGCCACGGCGCGCAGCCTGGGCGCGCGCCGCTGGACCGTCTTCCCGGAAGTGCTGTTGCCCGCTGCCCTGCCCAGCATCGTCACGGGCCTGGCGATCGGCATGGGCACGTCCTGGTTCTGCCTGGTCACTGCCGAGATGATCGCGGGCCAGTACGGCATCGGCTACTACACGTGGGAGGCCTACAACCTGCAGAACTATGCGGATATCGTTGTCGGCATGCTGCTCATCGGCGCCTTCGGCATGGGCAGCAGCGCGCTGATCAAGCGCACCGGGGCGTGGCTGATGCCATGGACCCGCCTGCAGCAGGAGCGCGCATGACCAGCCCACCGATCCGCGCGGGCCACCTGCAGGTGCGCGGCCTGGATGTGGCGCTGGGCCAGGGCGATACCGGCTTTACCGCCGTACAACAGCTTTCCGTCGACATTCCCGCCGGGCAGTTCGTCTGCATCCTGGGCCCATCGGGCTGCGGCAAGTCCACGCTGCTGGGGGCCATCGCCGGCCACTTGCGGCCGGCGGCGGGCGAGATCCTGCTCGATGGGGCACCCGTGCGCGGCCCGGCGCCGGAGCGCGGGCTGGTATTCCAGCAGCACTCGCTGTTCCCATGGAAGCGCGTGCTCGACAACGTCGGCTTCGGCCTGAAGATGCAGGGCATGCCCGCCGCCGAACGCAGACGCGAGGCGCAGGCCCTGCTGGACCTAGTTGGCCTGGGCAGCTTCGCGCAGCGCTATCCCGCCCAGCTCTCCGGCGGCATGCAGCAGCGCGTGGAGATCGCGCGCGTGCTGATCAACCGGCCGCGCGTGCTGCTGATGGACGAGCCCTTCGGTGCGCTCGACGCGCAGACCCGCGCTCATATGCAGGCACTGCTGCTAGACGTCTGGACGCAGATGCGCACCACCGTGGTCTTTGTCACCCATGACATCGACGAGGCGCTGTTCCTGGCCGACCGCGTGCTGGTGATGTCTCAGCGGCCCGGACGCATCCTCGCGGATATCGCCGTCCCCTTCGAACGGCCGCGCCGCGCCGAACGGATGACCGATGACGATTTCATCGGGCTCAAGCGCCGCTGCCGTGGCCTACTGCATGACCACTCCCACGCCGGCGCACTCGCGGCTGGCGCCTGACTCCCATATCGACACGACTGCCCTCCATGCCACACGCTCGCGCTTTGCCTGACCATTCCCTGTCGGAACCCGATCCCGCCATCGGCGCACTGGCGCTGCGCCTCTCCGACCCCGACCCTGCCGTGCGCCGCGTGGCGGTGCTGCAACTGGCCGACCTGGAAGACGAAGACGGCGTGCCGCTGCTGCTGCAGCGGCTGCAATCCGACCCGGCGCAGACCGTGCGCGCCGAGGCCGCGCGCACGCTGGCCAGCTGGGAACAGCATGCGGTGGTGCAGGCCCTGGCCGCCGCCCTGGCCGATCCCGTGCGCGAGGTCGCGCACGCCGCTGCGCAAGCGCTGTCAGAACTGAAAGACCCGGCTTCCGGCGCCGCCCTGCTGCCCTGGGTGACGCACGCCGACCCCTTTGTGCGCGCCTCCGCCTGGCGCGGCCTGCGCGAACTGCGCCATGCGGGCGGTTTCGACGCGGCCATGGCTGCCCTGTCCGACCCCGCCGCGCCGGTGCGGCGCGAAGCCGTGGGCGTGCTGGGCTGGCTCAGGCGCAGCGAAGCGCTGCCTGCGCTGGCCCGGGCCGCCACCGGCGACACGGATACCGAAGTGCGGCGCGCCGCCGCCGGCGCGCTCGGCCTGGCCGCCGATCCGGCAGCGCGCGAGGCCTTGCTCGCGGCCTTGCGCGACGACGCCTGGCAGGTACGCGAAGAAGCCGCGCAGACGCTTGGAAAGCTGAAGTTCGCCGAGGCCGTGCAGCCTCTGATCCGCGCACTGGAAGACCCCTACTGGCAGGTGCGCCTGCAGGCCGCCAGGGCGCTGGGCAAGCTGCGCGACCGCGCCGCGCTGCAGCCGCTGGCGCTGCAGCTCGGCCACGCCATCAGCAACCTGCGCAAGGAGGCCGCGCTGTCGCTGGGGAGCTTGCAGGATCCCGCAGCGCTGGCGGCGCTGAGCGCCGTGGCCAACGATGCCGATCCGGAGGTACGCAAGGCCGTGCGCATCGCGCTGGCGCAGATCGGTACCCCACATGAGGCAGCGTGAGCATGCTGGTCCCGTTGCGGCTTGAGCTGGCGCCTGCCGAAGGGATGTTGCGCATCGACTGGCCGGATGGACGGCGCCAGTCACTGGATCATGCACGGCTGCGCCAGGCATGCCGTTGCGCCGGGTGCCGCAGCGGGCCGGTCGGGGCAGCCGTCGAGCCAGCGGTCCGCATCGTTGCGGTGCAGGACATGGGCTACGGCATCCAGCTCATCTTCAATGACGGACATGACCGCGGCATCTATCCATGGCGCTATCTCGAAGCGCTTTAGCTTGATCCCTGCTTCAGCCCGAAGCTGTCGCCGCCGGAAAATGGCACGCAAGCGCCATGCAAGCGGCCGCTACCCGCCCGCCAGCGCCTGCAGGATATGCACTTCGTCGGTGTCCTGCAGCGGCGCATCCAGCCGCATCAGCTGGGTGCGGTTGACGAAGACACGGATATACGGCCGCAGCTTGCCCTGCTCGTCGACGATGCGAAAACGCATGCCGGGAAACTGGCGGTCGAGGTCGTCGAGCAGCTCGGCAATGCTGGCGCCGCGGGCCTCGACATATTCGCGCTGTCCGGTATAGGAGAAGAGCGGCGTCGCGATACGGACCTGCATGGGGAGTCCTCCGGAGCGGCGGCTGGCGCTCAGGCCGGGCGCGCCACGCTGACCGCGTAGATCTGCGGCAGGTTGCGGGCGATGCATTGCCAGGCCTCGCCTTCGTCCGCGCTGGCCCACAGTTCGCCGCCGGTGGTGCCGAAGTACACGCCCACCGGAGCGTGCCCGTCGGTGGCCATGGCCTGCCGCTTGACCGTGAACCAGCCCTGTTCGGCGGGCAGGCCGCGGTCCTGCCGCTGCCAGCTCTCGCCGCCATCGCGCGTGACGTAGGAGGCGGGCCGGCCGCCCGGGCTGACGCGCGGCCACACATCGCTGCCGTCCATCGGGAACACCCACACCGTGCGCGGATCGCGGCGGTGCGCGACGATCGGGAAGCCGATGTCGCCGACTTCCGCCGGCATCGCCTCGCCGATCCGCTTCCACACGCCTTCGCGGCGGTCCATCCGGTAGATGCCGCAATGGTTCTGCTGGTACAGGATGTCCGGGTTGGCGGGATGCTGCAGCATGCAGTGCGGATCCTGGCCGTATTCCGGGTTGGGGTCCGGCAGGAAGTTGGCGATGCTGCCGCGGTTCAGCGGCTTCCAGTCGGCGCCGGCGTCGGTGCTCTCGAACACGCCGCCGCTGGACATGCCGATATACAGGTGGCGCGCGTCGCGCGGATCCACCAGCACGGAATGCAGCTTGGGACCATCGGGGGTGCCGTCCTGCTCGCCGCCGGTCCAGGCGCGCCACATCGGGTGGTCGTTGAAGCCGCGCACCGGCTCCCAGGTCGCACCATGGTCGGCACTGCGGAACAGGCCCTGCGGCGAGGTGCCGGCGTACCAGGTGCCGGACTCGCTGGCATGGCCGGGCGTGAGCCAGAACACGTGGTCGACGACGCGGCCGGTCTCGCCCTCGGGCACCTTGTCGAACGCGGGCGGGCGCGCCGCCTCGGTCCAGTTGCGGCCGCCGTCGGTGGAGCGGAACACGGTCGGGCCCAGGTGGCCCGTGCGGGCCGCCATCAGCAGGCGCGACGGCTCGCGCGGGTCCTGCACGATGTGGTGGATGGTATGGCCGAGGAAGGTCGGGCCGTCGATCTGCCAGCTGCGGCGCGCGGCGTCGCTGGTCAGGAACCAGGCGCCCTTGGTGGTGGCGACCAGCAGCCGGACCGGGCCGGTATCCGTTTCGGGGGTGGGGGAAGTCGTCATCTTGGCTCCTGCAAGAAGGCCGGGTGAACGATGTTTCCGAGTCTAGTACATGTAGACAGTGTTCACAATGAACGATGACGATGGCTGCTGCCGGCCCCCTCGCACCCGGCCGCGAGCACCCGAAGTAAAACGACGTTCACCGCGGAAGCCGGCAACTTGACTGGACATTCCCGATGAAGTGTGGCATAAGCAATGTTCCTTCGCACCCTTGCGCCCCCAGCCTCGATGCCTTGCTTCGCCCGTTTCGCCACCCTGAACCGCCCGGCCCAGCCGGCGGCAGGCGTGCGCGTACGCGCCGCGCAGCAAGGCCTTGCCCTTGCGTTTGCGTTTGCCCTTGACCTGGCCAGGCACTTCCCCGCCTGCAACCCGGTCCGCCGCGCCGTGCTTTTCCTGGCCGTGCGGGCAGTTCGGGGCGCCGCCCTCCAGCCCTGAGCTTTCCCGCACGGCCCATGTCGCGGATGCCATCCGGCACCCGCTCGATCATGCAGCCAGGAGAAAGCCAGACATGTCACCGCTCTACCGCCACACCTTCTGCGCCATGGTGGCGCTCGCCGCCCTCTACCTGCTCCTCAATTCCTGAGCGGGCGGGAGACTGCCATGGCGAATTTCCATGCCCTGCGCCTGCCGGCGCCGGCGCTGCCGCGCGCGCTCGAGCTGCGCATCGACGTCGAGCTGGCGCCCGCCGAGATCGAGCGCGAACTCGACGCCCTGCACGGCCGCATCGGCCGGCCGGGCGACCGCCTCCATGCGATGCCCGCCCTGCCGGCGGGCGCGCCAGGCCTGCGCCTGCGCTACCGCGAGGCGGACGGCGAGTACTACGTGTATGTGGAAGACGTGATGCAGCGCCGGCTGGCCGGCTATACCGTCTTCAACCGGCTGATCGAAGTCGGTCGCCGGGCCGATCCGTGGGTGCGGGCGCCGCATAGCAAGTTTGCGCCCGCTTACCAGCGCCGCGGCCTGGCGCGGGCGCTCTATCGCTGGGCGCTGGACGGCGGCCTATGCCTGCTGAGCGGCGCGCGGCAGTCGGCGGGTGCCCACGCGCTATGGCAGGCGCTGGCCCCCGACTACGCCATGAGCTATGTGGATTTACGCAGCAAGACGCTGACGTGGCTCGGCGATGCCGTCGATGCCGCCACGCGCGACGGCCTGCATACGCGCATGCTGCTGCTCGGGCGCGGCTGGACGCTGGAGGCGTTCATGGCCCGCACCGGCATGTACTGACGCAGCGCGCGGGGCGTTACAGCCAGCGGATCGGCGCGGCCTCGCGCGCATTGGCCGCGTACAGCGTCCAGCCCTGCGCGAAGTAGGCGCGTACACGCGCGGCCAGCGACTGGCCGCCGCCCATGCGGGCGTAATAGGCGACATCACGCGCCCCCTCGGCCGTGGCGGGCTTGGCCGACTTGGCTTGGGCGGGCTGGCGATAAAGGGTGTCGACGAGTGCTTGCATGGCGATTCTTCCTTTCCGGTGGGAAACAGGTTTAGTGTCTCGTGAAGCACTTCCGGCCGGGATTCGGCCCGTATCGCGAGACGATTCAGGGTTATCCCTAGTATAGAGAAGTCGACCCCCGGGCATCCGGGGTCATTCCCTATAGGCCGTATATGTATCGCCTGATAATGGCAGCCGCCGAAAACGCCACCTGGAGCGGCTTCACTGGCAAGAGATACTCAGGCATCACATTCGATATTCTCCCTTGCACATGCCGCGCATTGAGCGCCGGTGATGATGGCTGGCGCCGCCTCACCTAGCCTTCAGCCTTGCCCGGATCACGCCCACAGAAGGCACCGACAAGCGGCACACCGATAACAGCGGGGTTGGCCAGGATTCCGCCTCCAGCCCAGACCAGAACCACGTGAGACCGCCTGACGACGTTCCGCACGACGGACGTTGCAGCGCCCGCAAGGAGACAGCGCATCATGATCGAACAACCCTATCCGTCGTCCGCGGCGGAGGCCGATCCCGCACGCCCGCAAGCCCACCACGCCCCCCATGTTCCGGAAGTCAAAGGCCGGCTCGACGCGTTCTTCGAAATCACCGCGCGCGGCAGCACCCAGCGCCAGGAAGTGGTGGCCGGGGTCACCACCTTCATGGCGATGGTCTACGCCGTCTTTGTCGTGCCCGGCATGCTGGGCAAGGCAGGCTTCGATACCAGCGCGGTCTTTGTCGCGGTGTGCCTGACCACGGCCTTCGGCTCGCTGCTGATGGGCCTGTGGGCCAAGCTGCCGATCGCCATCGGCTGCGCCATCTCGCTGACCGCGTTCATGGCCTTCGGCCTGGTGCTGGGCCAGGGCCTGTCGCCGGCGGTTGCGCTCGGCGCGGTGTTCCTGATGGGCCTGATCTTCACCGCGATCTCGGTCACCGGCGTGCGCAGCTGGATCCTGCGCAACCTGCCGGCCGGTGTGGCGCACGGCACCGGCATCGGCATCGGCCTGTTCCTGCTGCTGATCGCCTCGAATGAAGTCGGGCTGGTGGTCAAGAACACCCATGCCGGCCTGCCGGTGGCGCTGGGCAAGATCACCTCGTTCCCGGTGGTGATGTCGGTGCTGGGCCTGGCCGCGATCTTCGGGCTCGAGCGCCGCAAGGTGCCGGGCGGGATCCTGCTGGTGATCATCGCGATCTCGGCGCTGGGGCTGGCCTTCGATCCGGCGGTGAAGTTCACCGGCGTGTTCGCGCTGCCGTCGCTGAGCGCACCGGGCCACGAGTCGCTGATCGGCGCCATGGACGTGCGCGGCGCGCTGACGGCCGCGGTGCTGCCGAGCGTGCTGGCGCTGGTAATGACCGCGGTGTTCGACGCCACCGGCACCATCCGCGCCGTCGCCGGACAGGCCGGGCAGCTCAATGCCGCCGGCCATATCCACAACGGCGGGCGCGCGCTGACCGCGGACTCGGTCAGCTCGATCTTCTCGGGCATGTTCGGCGGCGCCCCGGCCGCGGCCTATATCGAGTCGACCGTCGGCGTCGCCGCCGGCGCCAAGACCGGCCTGACCGCGGTGGTGGTGGGCCTGCTGTTCGTGGCGGTGATGTTCTTCTCGCCGCTGGCGGCGCTGGTGCCGTCGTACGCCACCGCGCCGGCGCTGATGTACGTCGGCCTGCTGATGCTGTCGAGCGTCAGCCGCCTGCACATGGATGACCTGGTCGATGCACTGGCCGGCCTGGTCTGCGCCGTGTTCATCGTGCTGACCTGCAATATCGTCACCGGCATCATGCTCGGCTTCTGCACCCTGGTGGTGGGCCGCATCGTGGCCGGCGAATGGCGCAAGCTCAATCTCGGCACCGTGGCGATCGCGGTAGTGCTGGCGGCGTTCTACGCCGGCGGCTGGGCGATCTGACACCACCCTGCATGACCGCGTCCCGGATGCTGCCGGGACGCTGACAACCAGATGTCTCCTCCACCGCGATCCAGGTGGATTTCAAGCCCGGGCTTCCTGCTTTCCCGGGCTGTTTTTTTTGGCGCCGGCCCGGCGCGATGGCGCGTTCACTGCGACGCCTGCATTGCCGCCATATCCATGTACACCAGCTCCCAGACATGGCCGTCGAGGTCCTGGAAACCATGGCCATACATAAAGCCCAGGTCCATTGGCGGCTTGTAGGTATTGCCACCCGCCAGCACCGCGGCATTGACCATTTCATCGACGCGGGCCCGGCTTTCCATCGACAGGCAAACCAGCACTTCGGTGGCCTTGCGCGCATCGCAGATGTCATTGGGCGAGAAGCTGCGGAACTTGGCTTCAGTGAGCAGCATCACAAAAATGTTCTCGCCGACGATCATGCAGGTCGCGGTATCGTCGGTAAATTGCGGATTGAAGGAAAAGCCCAGCTGGGTAAAGAAGGCAATCGACTTTTGCAGGTCGCGCACGGGTAAATTGACAAAGATCTGCTGACTCATAAGGGGCTCCGGTAGTCATGACGTGGCACTGCGCGGGGCGCAGACAAACAGTCTAGGCGCTAAAGCCGGACGCCGCGCGTATTTCGATTGGCCCTGAATGAGGGCAAGAAAATGGAAACCCGGCACAGCAAAACGACCATTGAGCGGGACAATGTCGCGGCCATGGCTGCGACATTGGTTCCCGCGTTCGGCGAGACAATGACGCCGACAAACGCCCCGACAAACGCCCCGACAATCTGTCCGTGCAATCTGCGTTATTTTTTGTAAAATTTTTTCAGGTGCTCTGTCACCTGAATTTCTAGTACCATGCAGCGGCCTAATTGCAGAAAGGGGATATAAATGGCGACATACAAGCAACTCCTGGCTGAGAAGGAAGCGCTGGAAGCCAAGCTGAATGAAGTGCGCGCGAACGAAGTGGCGGGCGTGATCGATAAAATCCGCGAACTGATGACCGAATATGGCCTGACCGCGGAAGACATCCTGCCCCGGCGCAAGCGCGGCCGTCCCGCCGGCAGCAGCGCGCGCAAGACTGCCGCCGCCCTGCCCCCGAAGTACATGGACCCCAAGACCGGCAAGACCTGGTCGGGCCGCGGACGTGCGCCGGCCTGGCTGGGCAAGCGTCCGGAGCGCTTCCTGATCGAGCAGTAAACCAGTCCTGCCGCCGGGGGCTCAGCGGGCCGAGCCGGTTGCCCGCTGCCCCGCCAACCCGTCCGCAGCCGGGGGGCCCGGACGGGTTTCACAGCGCCTGGCAGACATAATCCTTTCGTAGCGCCCGGAAACCCTGCTGCGTCGGCTCGGCCGTCAGGCGCGCGCCGCCGTCGGCCAGCGGCTGCAGGCGCAGGATGCGCGCCGAACACTGGCTGGCGGTCTCGTCGCGCTGGTAGCGGATCTCATACTGCGCGCCGGCCACCGGCACGAACGACACGCCCGCGGCGCAGCGCATCTCGGGCAGCGGCGGCGCGGCCGACGACGTCACCGCCACATAGATGCGCCGGCCCGCCTCGACCAGCCGTTCACGCGTGCGCGCCGCCGGCTCGGGCGAACGCCCGGCCATGTCGAGGCTGCGCTCCCTTCCCATCGCCGACAACTGCCTGCCCATCCCCGCCAGCACCAGCGGCCGGGCCGGATCCGGGCACCTGGCCGGATCGACGACGGTGAACGAGGTGTTTTCATCGGTGCTGGTCACCAGCCGCACGCTGGCGGACGGGGCACCGGCAGGCACCCGGTACTGCGCCACGCACCCGGACGTCGCTACGGCGGCGGCAAGCAGCGGCAACACGGCAAGGCGGGGCGGGAAGGCGGACGACCAGTCATGGCACATGGCGGCGGGCAGGTTGAATCGCGAAAGTGGGATGCCGGGACCTGGTGCTGCGTTGGCGGCACGATGATGCGAAATGGCGCATGGATGCGGCCTGATCGCGACGGGACCGGGACCCATCGTCGGAGGCCAATGGTGCCCGGAGGCGCCCCGCCATGCGGTCAAACCGGCCCAGCATACCCGCTTCCGACGCCCGCCGGCAGCCGCACAAACCCATGTTGAAAACTCCGACGTGATATCCACAGAATCTGTGGATATCCTGCCGTGCGCTGTCCGAAAACCCCGGTCTGTGCGCCACCGCACCGGACTGCCCAAAATTTAAGCAACGGGTTGCAGCGACCCGCCAAGCCAGCAGCGACGCGGCCCTTCCTGTCGCCTGGCATCCAAGGGTGCCTCCGCGAGCGTCCGTTAAGCTGCCTGGCACACACTTCCCGCCGCCCCGCGCCCTTGAAGGGGCCATCGTCACCGCGTAATCTCTTTCGTACCGGGGGCTGCACGGGCGCATTTGCGCCACCTTGCCAGCCAGAAAACGACGATGCCACAACAAGAGCCTATCCAGGCCGGGCCGTTGCCTCGTGACCTGCTGCACGCGCTGCGTGAAGGCGGTTACGACGTATCGGCACTCGCGCCTGCCCCGGAATCCGACACCGACTCCGACTCCTGCGACCACCAACCCGCCG
Organism: Cupriavidus phytorum; assembly: GCF_003254285.1. Lineage (NCBI taxonomy): Bacteria > Pseudomonadati > Pseudomonadota > Betaproteobacteria > Burkholderiales > Burkholderiaceae > Cupriavidus > Cupriavidus phytorum. Next base: position 178,703 of record NZ_QKZN01000001.1, on the reverse strand, counting down.
CGCATGCGGCCGACCCGCAACAGGCCATCCACCTGCTGCTGGCCGTCTATCACGCCACCGGCGACCCCGCCATCGGCTTGTGGCTGGGCAGCCGGATGCCGCCCGACCTGCTCGGCCTGGCCGGCCTGCCGGCGATGGCCGGCCCGTCGCTGGGGACCGCCCTGCGGCGCATCGCGCGCTACCAGAAGCTGCTGGCCGGCGACCGCGTCGAGCTGCGCCGCCAGGGCGACGAAGCCTGGGTCTGCATCCGCCCGAGCGATCCCGAGGCGCCCGACAGCCGGCCGCGCATCGATATGGAGCTGTGCTCGCTGCTGGCCTTCGGCCGGCGCTTCACGCGCAAGCCGCTGCATCCGCTGCGGGTCTCGCTGCGCATCGGCCGGCCCGCCTGGCACCTGCGCTATACCGAGGCCTTCGACTGCCCGGTGCGCTTTGGCGAGCCCGAAGACGCGATCGTGTTCGGCCGCCGCGACCTGGCGCTGCGGCTGATGGCGCGAGACCGCTCCAGCCCGGCGGCGCCCCCCGCCAGCCGCGACCTGCGGCCGGCAGCGGCCTCGCTCTACGATGTCCGCAGTGCCCTGCAGCAGCTGGCCGGCGACCGCGCCCTGAGCCTGGCCGCGGTGGCGCGCCATCTCGACATCAGCGAGCGCACGCTGCAGCGGAGGCTGATGGCGGCCGGCACCAGCTTCCGCACGCTGTGCGAAGACGCGCGGCGCGAGCTGGCCGGCCACTACCTGAGTGAAGGCGCGCTGTCGCTGGGCGAGATCGCGTTCCGGCTCGGCTTCGACGATGCCAACTCGTTCTTCCGCGCGTTCCGCCGCTGGACCGGCATGACGCCGGGCGACTACCGGCGCCACGCCGCGCCCGCGCCGCAGCCGCCGGCGTAGCCGGGGCCGGGCTCACCCGCCGCGGAGTTGTTCCCACGGCGGGTCGTCGCCAAGGCGCTCGGCCAGGAAATCGACGAAGGCGCGCACGCGCGGCGGCACCAGGCGCCGCTGCGGCATCACCGCGTAGATGCCGGTGTCGGCCACCGGGTAATCGGGCAGCACCTGCACCAGCCGGCCGGCGCGCAGGTCGGCGCAGACATGCCAGGCCGAATGCAGCGCGATGCCGAAGCCCGCCAGCGCCGCGTCGGACAGCAGCTCGCCGGTATTGGCCTCGATCCGGCCGCGCACGCGCACGGCAATCTCGCCGCTGGCGCCATCGCCCAGCCGCCACACATCCTGCCGCCCCTGGCTGCCCACCAGCAGCAGGCAATCGTGCCGCGCCAGGTCCTGCGGCGTGCGCGGCGTGCCGCGCCGGCGCAGGTAGTCGGGCGACGCGCACAGCAGCCGCCGGTTGTTGGCCAGCCGGCGCGCGACCAGCGCCGAGTCGTCGAGCGCGCCGATCCGGATCGCCAGGTCGAAGCCCGCGCTGACCAGGTCCAGCACGTGGTCGCTCAGGTTGACGCTGAGCGATACCCCGGGATGGCGGACCAGGAATTCCGGCAGCAGCGGCGAGACGTAAAGCCGCCCGAACGACGACGACGTGGTCACCCGCAAGGTGCCGGTGATGCCGGTGCCGGCCTGCCGCAGCGACGCCCCCAGCGCCTCCAGGTCGTCCACCAGCGCGCGCCCCTGCTCGGCCAGCACCGCGCCCTCGGGGGTCGCGTGCAGCCGCCGCGTGGTGCGATGCAGCAGGCGCACGCCCAGCTCGCGCTCCAGCCGCTGCAGGCGCTGGCTGGCCACTGCCACCGACAGGTCCAGGCTGCGCGCCGCGGCGCTGATCGAGCCCAGGTCGAGCACGCGCAGAAACAGGCCGATATCGCCGATCCGGTCCATGATTCTCAACAATTTATTGAAACTGATTATGGATCATGCCGGTTTTTACTGAAGCCGGAAAGGGCCAGACTGCGGGCTTCGTCCTCCCTTGCGTCCCTCTCCGACCATGGCTTCCTCCCCTTCCACCCTCGCCGCGCCCGCCCGGGGCCGGCTGCCGATGGCGTTGTACGCGCTGACGGCCGGCTCGTTCGGCATCGGCTGCGCCGAATTCGTGATCATGGGCCTGCTGCTGCAGGTCGCTGCCGACCTGCAGGTGACCATCGCCGCGGCCGGCATGCTGGTGTCCGGCTACGCGCTGGGCGTGTTCGCCGGCGCGCCGGTGCTGACGCTGCTGACGCGCCGCATGCCGCGCAAGGCGGTGCTCCTGGCGCTGATGGTGATCTATACCGTCGGCAACGCCGCCTGCGCGCTGGCGCCCGACTACACCACGCTGATGATCGCGCGCGTGCTGACCTCGCTCACGCACGGCACCTTCTTCGGCGTCGGCGCCGTGGTCGCCACCGGGCTGGTGCCGGAAGACCGCCGTGCCTCGGCGATTTCCGTGATGTTCTCGGGCCTGACCCTGGCCACGCTGCTGGGCATGCCCGCCGGCGCCTGGCTGGGCCTGCACCTGGGCTGGCGCTCGACCTTCTGGGCCATGACGCTGGTCGGGCTGCTGTCGCTGGCGGTGATCGCGCTGCTGGTGCAGAAGAGCCAGGACCACGGCGCACGCGTCGCGCTGCGCGACGAGCTGGCCACCATCGGCCGCCCGCAGGTGCTGCTGGGGCTGTTGATGACGGTGCTGCAGTCGATGGGGATCTTCGCCGTGATCACCTACGTGCAGCCGCTGCTGACGCGCGTGTCCGGCTTTGGCGAGGCGGCGGTATCGCCAATCCTGCTGCTGTTCGGCGCCGGCATGATCGTCGGCAACGTGCTGGGCGGCCGCTTTGCCGACCGCGCCCCCACACGCGCGGTGCTGGCCACGCTGACGGCGCTGACGGTGGTGCTGGCGGCGATGACGCTGGCCATCCACAGCCAGGTGCTGGTGGTGGCCTTCGTCGGCATCCTCGGCGTCGCGGCCTTTGCCACGGTGTCGCCGCTGCAGTTGCGCGTGCTGCGCCACGCCCATGGCGCCGGCGAGAACCTGGCCTCGAGCTTCAATATCGCCGCGTTCAACCTGGGCAACGGCCTGGGCGCGTGGATGGGCGGAGTGGTGGTCGATCACGGGCCGGGGCTAACGGCGTTGCCTTGGATTGCGGCACTGGCGCCGATGGCGGCGCTGGCGGTGGCGTGGCTGAGCGTGAAGCTGGAACAAGGCACGCGCGCCCGCGCGCCGATGGCGCAGGCTTGCCCCTGAGCGCCCGCGCGACTTTCTTGCGCCCTGCGATTCAGCCCGGCTTGCCGTCCACTCGCGGACGCGCCAGCCGCGGCGCATACGTCAGCGCATAGAGCCCGAAGCCCGCCACCCAGCACGCGCCTGCGCCCCACACCCAGTGCAGGTAGCCGGCGGGCCAGGCCATCGGCCCGAACACCCGCAACACCGCCGCCGCGGCCACCAGCCAGTACGCCGCGGTCTCGGCGCGGCCGGCCACCAGCATGCGGCCGGTGTGGCCCAGCGCGGTGCGGGTGATCATGGCGATGATGGCGACGCCGAGCACACCCACGGTGAACGCGTGCGTCGCCAGCCCGGCCATCACCAGTCCGAGCGCACCGAGCGCCTGCAGCAGCAGCGCCAGCGGCAGCCACGCGTAGGCCAGGTGCAGCACCCACAGGATCGGCCGGTTGCCGACCGCATGGCCGCGCCACCCCGCCACGCGCGCGCCCAGCACCAGCGCCGCCAGCAATGACAGCGCCGCCACCAGCCATGCCGGCACGGGCAGCAGCCCGGCCGCCAGGCCGAGCACCGCAGCGGGAATCACCAGCCGATCCACCTGCCGGTACTGGCGCAAGCGGAAGCCGGGAATCGCATTGGTGGTGAACATCGGAATCACGCGCCCGCCGATCACCACCACGAACAGCGTCACCAGCGCCACGCCGGCGCGGCAGGCTAGCATCGCACCGGCGTCATGGCCGCGCGTCTGCAGCCACAGGCTGGCGATATCGGCCAGCGCCAGCAGCCATAGCGCGAGCGCCAGCGGATAGTTGCGGCGATTGCCGCCGCGCACCAGCGTGCGCGTAAAGGCCAGCGCCGCCAGCGGCAGGAACGCGGCTTCGACCACAAAGGCCGCGATACCGGGCGCCACCCACAGGCCCACGCGCCCGGCCAGCCACAGCCCGAACAGCATGGCCAGCGCCGCACCGGTCGGCGTGGGCTGTCCGGTCCAGGCACGTCCCGCCGTGAACAGGAATCCCACCACGATGGCCGCGGCAAAGCCGAACACCATCTCGTGCGCATGCCAGAACATCCCGGGCAGCACGGGTGCCGGACCGACCGATTGCATGCCCGCCAGCATTGCCGACCAGGCCGCGATCGCCAGCGCGGCAAACACCGCGCCGCCCAGATAGAACGGCCGGAACCCCAGCGCAAACAAGGCAAAGCCACGTGGCGGCGGGCCCGACGGGGCCTTGCCGGAGGGCGGCGTGCGCCGCGCGGGAAGGATGGGGATGGTGTCCATGTCTGGAGGGCAATGGAGGTGCGGCGCGGGTGCGAAGCGGTGTTGGCCGCCGCGGCGCCAACACTGCGCCGCATGTCGTCGCCACGATAGCACCGCCACCGCGCCGGCGACCTCCCCCGGTAGAACTACTTCCAAAGGCAGTCAGCACCCGCCCGTGCGCTGTGCTGCCGGCGAATAGGCAGCACCAGCGCCCGCCCCTACTCTGGCATCACCCCCGCCAAAGTTGACACAGGAGCATGGCCATGGCCACCCAACCCCGCGCGCCGGAGCCGATCCCGCCCGGCGCCGCAATGACACTGGCGTCCAGTACTTTTGCCTTCACCATCTGTTTTGCCGTGTGGATGCTGTTCGCGGTCCTCGGCATCCCACTCAAGCAACAGCTCGGCCTGAACGACACCGAATTCGGCCTGCTCGCCGCCACCCCGGTGCTGAGCGGCTCGCTGATCCGCGTGCCGCTGGGGCTGTGGACCGACCGCTTCGGCGGCCGCATCGTGTTCTTCGTGCTGATGCTGGCCACCGTGATCCCGATCTGGCTGATCTCGTATGCGACCACCTTGTGGCAGCTGCTGGTGCTGGGCCTGTTCGTCGGCCTGGCGGGCGGCTCGTTCTCGGTCGGCACGCCCTACGTGGCGCGCTGGTTCCCGCGCTCGCGCCAGGGGCTGGCGATGGGCATCTTCGGCGCCGGCAACTCGGGCGCGGCGCTGACCAAGTTCGTCGCGCCGGCGCTGATCCTGGCGGCCGGCACCTGGACCATCGTGCCGCGCGTGTACTCGGTGGCGATGCTGGCCACCGCGCTGCTGTTCTGGGTGTTTTCGCGCAGCGATCCAACGCACATGGTCAAGTCCAGCGTCGGCTGGCGCGAGCAACTGGCGGTGATGCGCGATCCGCGCGTGTGGCGCTACTCGCAGTACTACTCGGTGGTGTTCGGCGGCTATGTCGGCCTGTCGCTGTGGATGACCAAGTACTACATCGGCGAGTACGGCTTCGACATCAAGGTGGCGGCCTTCCTCGCCGCCTGCTTCTCGCTGCCGGGCGGCGTGCTGCGCGCGATCGGCGGCTGGATCTCGGACCGCTACGGTGCCCATCGCACCACCTGGTGGGTGATGTGGGTGAGCTGGGTCGGCTTCTTCCTGCTCAGCTATCCGCAGACCGATTTCATCATCCAGACCACCAGCGGCCCGCAGGCCTTCCGCATCGCACTGACGCCCACGCTCTTCACCGTCCTGCTGTTCGTGGTCGGCATCGCCTTCGCCATCGGCAAGGCCTCGGTGTTCAAGTTCATCTCCAACGACTTCACCCACAACATCGGCGCGGTCTCCGGCGTGGTGGGCCTGGCCGGCGGGCTGGGCGGCTTCGTGCTGCCGATCCTGTTCGGCATGCTGGCCGACCTGACCGGCATCCGCAGCAGCTGCTTCATGCTGATGTACGGCACCGTGTGCGTGAGCCTGGTGTGGATGCACTACAGCCACCGCGCCGAACGCCAGCGCAAGGCCCAGGCCGTCGGCCTGACCCAGCCCGCTTGACACCGCACCGTGGCACCGACCCACGCGCGCCTCCGCGCATTCTTCATCAAGGCACACTGATCATGACCTCATCCGTACTCACCCGCTGGGAGCCCGAGAACGCGGCGTTCTGGCAAAGCGAGGGCGAGCGCATCGCCTACCGCAACCTGTGGATCTCGATCCCGGCGCTGATGCTGGCCTTCGTGGTCTGGATGCTGTGGAGCGTGGTCGCGGTCAACCTCGACCGCGCCGGCTTCCAGTTCACCAAGAACCAGCTGTTCTGGCTGACCGCGCTGCCGGCGCTGTCCGGCGCCACGCTGCGCATCTTCTATTCCTTCCTGGTGCCGGTGTTCGGCGGGCGCCGCTTCACCGCAATCTCCACCGCGCTGCTGCTGATTCCCGCGCTGGGCATGGGCTTCGCGCTGCGCGACCCGTCCACCGGCTATCCCACGCTGCTGGTGCTGGCGCTGCTGTGCGGGCTGGGTGGCGCCAACTTCAGCTCGTCGATGGCCAATATCAGCTTCTTCTTCCCCAAGGCAAAGAAGGGGCTGGCCACCGGACTGAATGCCGGCATCGGCAACCTGGGCGTGTCGGTGGTGCAGTTCGTCACGCCGCTGGTGGTGTCGCTGGCGGTGTTCGGCGCGCTCGGCGGCGAGCCGCAGCAATACCAGGCTAACGGCGCCACGCATGAGCTGTGGCTGCAGAACGCGGGCTTTATCTGGGTGCCGTTCATCGTGGTGTCGGCGTTGGCCGCGTGGTTCGGCATGCATGACATCGCCGATGCCAAGGCGTCGTTCGCCGAGCAGGCCGTGATCTTCAAGCGCAAGCACAACTGGCTGATGTGCTGGCTCTACGTCGGCACCTTCGGCTCGTTCATCGGCTTCTCGGCCGGACTGGCGCTGCTGACCAAGTCGCAGTTCCCGGGCGTGAACCCCACCGCCTATGCCTTCCTCGGGCCCCTGGTCGGCGCGCTGACGCGGCCCGTGGGCGGCTGGATCTCCGACAAGCTCGGCGGTGCGCGCGTCACGCTGTGGACCTTCGTCGGCATGATCGCGGCGGTGTTCGCGGTGCTGGCGGCGCTGCCGCACGACGGCGCCGGCGGCAACTTCACCTGGTTCCTCGCGGCCTTCATCGCGCTGTTCGCGCTGACCGGCATCGGCAATGGCTCAACCTTCCGCATGATCCCGGTGATCTTCCTGACCGAGCGCCAGCGCGCCGCGAAGGGCCACGGCGACGCCGCGCAGCGCCAGGCGCTGCAGGATGCCGGCAAGGAATCCGCCGCGGTGCTGGGCTTCTCCGGCGCGATCGGCGCCTACGGCGGCTTCTTCATCCCCAAGAGCTTCGGCACCTCGCTGGAGCTGACCGGCGCCCCAGACGCCGCGCTGTATTGCTTTATCGCCTTCTATGTCAGCTGCGTGCTGGTGACGTGGTGGTACTACGCGCGCCGCAACGCCCCCATGCCCTGCTGAACGTCTTGCCGGCCGGCCTAGTTCTTCGGAACTAGGCCCGCGCCGCGCACCTCCCCCGATCGCCATCCGGCGGCTGTTCCACCAGCGAATTGGCCGCCGCCCCGCTCCCCCATAAGCTCGAGGTGTCCCTGCAAATGCTCCCGGGCAACCGCCGGAGCCCCGCAGAATAGCCTCGCGGAGAACAAGCAAATGAGTCATTTCCTGGATCGACTGAAGTTCATGTCGCGCGTCAAGTCCACCTATGCGGACGGCCACGGCGCGGTGGTGAACGAAGACCGCAAGTGGGAAGACGGCTACCGCAGCCGCTGGCAGCACGACAAGATCGTGCGCTCCACCCACGGCGTGAACTGCACCGGTTCGTGCTCCTGGAAGGTCTACGTCAAGAACGGCCTGATCACCTGGGAAACGCAGCAGACCGACTATCCGCGCACGCGCCCGGACCTGCCCAACCATGAGCCGCGCGGCTGCCCGCGCGGCGCCTCGTACAGCTGGTACGTCTACTCCGCGCAGCGCGTCAAGTACCCGATGATCCGCGGCCGGCTGATGGAGATGTGGCGCGAGGCGCGCAAGACCATGGACCCGATCGCGGCCTGGGAATCGATCAGCCAGGATCCGAAGAAGGCGGCGCGCTACAAGAGCGTGCGCGGCCAGGGCGGCTTCGTGCGCGCCGACTGGGACACCGCCACCGAGATGATCGCCGCGGCCAACGCCTTCACCGTGAAGAAGTTCGGCCCCGACCGCGTGATCGGCTTCTCGCCGATCCCGGCGATGTCGATGGTGTCGTACGCAGCGGGGGCGCGCTATCTGAGCCTGCTCGGCGGCGCCTGCCTGTCGTTCTACGACTGGTACTGCGACCTGCCGCCGGCCAGCCCGCAGATCTGGGGCGAGCAGACCGACGTGCCCGAATCCGCCGACTGGTACAACTCCACCTACCTGATGGTGTGGGGCTCCAACGTGCCGCAGACGCGCACGCCCGACGCCCACTTCTACACCGAGGTCCGCTACAAGGGCACCAAGACCGTCGCGGTCTCGTCCGACTTCGGCGAGATGGTCAAGTTCGGCGATATCTGGCTGGCCCCCAAGCAAGGCACCGATGCCGCGCTGGCGATGGCGATGGGCCACGTGGTGCTGAAGGAATTCCACGCCAGCGGCAAGTCCGCCTACTTCCGCGACTACATCAGGCAGTACACCGACATGCCGATGCTGGTGCTGCTGCGCCAGAACCAGGACAACGCAGGCACGCTGGTGCCCGACCACTTCCTGCGCGCCTCGCACCTGGCCGACAACCTCGGCGAAGCCAACCATCCCGAGTGGAAGACGCTGCAGATCGACGATGCCACCGGCGAGATCGTCGCGCCCAACGGCTCGATCGGCTTCCGCTGGGGCGAAGGCGCGCACAACGGCGGCGAGAAGGTGGGACGCTGGAACCTGGAAATGAAGGACGGCGGCAGCGGCCGCACAATCGAGCCGCGCCTGTCGCTGCTCGGCCAGCACGATGAGGTAGTGGAAGTCGGCTTCCCCTACTTCGGCGGCGAGCACGACGAACTGCTGCGCCGCCGCGTGCCGGCGCGCCGAATCACGCTGGCCGACGGCAGCACCGCGCTGGTGGCGACCGTCTATGACCTGCAGATGGCCAACTACGGTGTCGACCAGGGCCTGGGCGGCCCCAACGTGGCGTCGTCGTATGAAGACGACGTGCCCTACACCCCGGCCTGGCAGGAAAAGCACACCTCCGTGCCGGCCCGCCTGGTAACCCAGGTGGCGCGCGAGTTCGCCGACAACGCCGACCGCACGCAAGGCAAGAGCATGGTGATCGTCGGTGCCGCGCTGAACCACTGGTACCACAACGACATGATCTACCGCGGCATCATCAACCTGCTGATGATGTGCGGCTGCATCGGCAAGAGCGGCGGCGGCTGGGCCCACTACGTCGGCCAGGAAAAGCTGCGCCCGCAGTTCGGCTGGGCCCCGCTGGCGTTCGGCCTGGACTGGTCGCGCCCGCCGCGCCAGATGAACGGCACCTCGTTCTTCTACAACCACACCAGCCAGTGGCGCCACGAGAAGCTGGCCGTCGACGAAATCCTGTCTCCGACCGCCGACCGCAAGCGCTATGACGGCCTGTCGCTGCTGGACCTGAACGCAAAGTCCGAGCGCATGGGCTGGCTGCCATCGGCGCCGCAGCTCGGCACCAATCCGCTCGACGTGGTCGACGCGGCGGAGCAGGCGGGCAAGGACCCGGTCGCCTATACCGTCGAGCAACTGAAGTCTGGCGCGCTGCAGTTCGCCTGCGACGATCCCGACAATCCCGCCAACTTCCCGCGCAACATGTTCGTGTGGCGCTCCAATATCCTGGGCAGCTCGGGCAAAGGGCATGAGTATTTCCTGAAGTACCTGCTCGGCACGCAGAACGCCGTGTTCGGGGACGAAAATGATGCGATCACGCCGAGCGAAGTCACCGTGCGTCCGGCCGCCGAAGGCAAGCTCGACCTGCTGACCGTGCTGGACTTCCGCATGAGCACCACCTGCCTGTATGGCGACATCGTGCTGCCGACGGCAACGTGGTACGAGAAGGACGACCTCAACACGTCCGACATGCACCCCTTCATCCACCCGCTGTCCGAAGCCGTGCAGCCGCTGTGGGAAAGCAAGACCGACTGGGAGATCTACAAGGCCATCGCGAAGAAGTTCAGCGAGATCGCGGGCCCGTACCTGGGCACGCGCAAGGACCTGGTGTGCACGCCGCTGCTGCATGACACCCCGGGCGAACTGGGCCAGCCGTTCGAGCCGAAGGACTGGAAGGCCGGCGAGTGCGACCTGATCCCGGGCAAGACCGCGCCGTCGATGACGGTGGTCGAGCGCAACTACGCGGACATCTACAAGAAATTCACCTCGATCGGCCCGCTGCTCGACAAGCTCGGCAATGGCGGCAAGGGCATCAACTGGAACACCCAGCATGAGGTCAAGGAAATCGGCGACCTGAGCCACACGGTGACGGAGCCTGGCGTGAGCCAGGGCCGTCCGAAGCTGGAAACGGCAATCGACGCCGCCGAGATGATCCTGACCTTCGCGCCCGAAACCAACGGCCACGTGGCGGTCAAGGCCTGGGAAGCGCTGTCGAAGATCACCGGCCGCGACCACACCCACCTGGCCGAAGGGCGCGAGCACGACAAGATCCGCTTCCGCGACGTGCAGGCGCAGCCGCGCAAGATCATCTCCGCGCCGACGTGGTCGGGGCTGGAATCGGAAGAGGTCAGCTACAACGCCGGCTACACCAACGTGCACGAGCTGATCCCCTGGCGCACGCTGACCGGCCGCCAGCAGTTCTGGCAGGACCATCGCTGGATGCTGGACTTCGGCGAAGGCGCGTGCGTGTACAAGCCGGCCATCGACACCAAGACCGTGGCGCCGGTGCTGGGCAGGAAGCCCAACGGCAACCCGGAGCTGGTGCTGAACTGGATCACGCCGCACCAGAAGTGGGGCATCCACTCCACGTATTCGGACAACCTGCGCATGCTGACGCTGTCGCGCGGCGGCCCGCACGTATGGATCTCGGAAGCCGAGGCCAAGGCCAACGGCATCCGCGACAACGACTGGGTCGAAGTGTTCAACGTCAATGGCACGCTGACCGCGCGCGTGGTGGTATCACAGCGCGTGCCCAAGGGCATGTGCCTGATGTACCACGCCCAGGAAAAGATCGTGAACGTGCCGGGCGCCGAGACCAGCGGCATGCGCGGCGGCATCCATAACTCGGTCACGCGCGCGGTGACCAAGCCTACCCACATGATCGGCGGCTACGCGCAGCTGGCCTACGGCTTCAACTACTACGGCACCGTCGGCAGCAACCGCGACGAGTTCGTGATCCTGCGCAAGATGAAGAAGGTCGACTGGCTGGAAGGCCCGCTCGTGGAAAAGACTGAGAAGGAAGGAGCAACGCAATGAAGATCCGCGCCCAGGTGGCCATGGTGCTGAACCTCGACAAGTGCATCGGCTGCCATACCTGCTCCGTGACCTGCAAGAACGTCTGGACCAGCCGCGACGGCGTCGAGTACGCGTGGTTCAACAACGTCGAGACCAAGCCCGGCATCGGCTATCCCAAGGAATGGGAAAACCAGGACAAGTGGCAGGGCGGCTGGCGGCGCAATGCCGACGGCACGCTCGAGCCGCGCCAGGGCGGCAAGCTGAAGATCCTGGCGAACCTGTTCGCCAACCCCAACCTGCCGGCGATCGACGAGTACTACGAACCCTTCACCTACGACTACGAGCATCTGCAGAAAGCGCCGCTGTCGCAGACCCCGCCCACCGCGCGCCCGGTCTCGGTGCTGACCGGCCGCAAGATGGAAAAGATCGAGTGGGGCCCGAACTGGGAAGACGACCTCGGCGGCGAGTTCAGCTCGCGCGGCCGCGACAAGCTGTTCGACGACGTGCAGAAGGAGATGTACTCGACCTTCGAGAACACCTTCATGATGTACCTGCCGCGCCTGTGCGAGCACTGCCTGAACCCGGCGTGCGTGGCCTCGTGCCCGTCGGGCTCGATCTACAAGCGCGAGGACGACGGCATCGTGCTGGTCGACCAGGACAAGTGCCGCGGCTGGCGCATGTGCATCTCGGGCTGCCCGTACAAGAAGATCTATTTCAACTGGCAGAGCGGCAAGGCCGAGAAATGCCTGTTCTGCTATCCGCGCATCGAGGCCGGACAGCCCACGGTCTGCTCCGAGACCTGCGTCGGCCGCATCCGTTACCTCGGCGTGATGCTGTACGACGCCGACCGCATCGAGCAGGCCGCGTCGGTGGCCGATGAGCGCGACCTGTACCAGTCGCAGCTCGACGTCTTCCTCGACCCGCATGACCCCAAGGTACAGGCCGAGGCGCAGCGCCAGGGGATTCCGCAAAGCTGGCTGGAGGCCGCGCGCAAGTCGCCGGTCTACAAGATGGCGTGCGAGTGGAAGATCGCCTTCCCGCTGCACCCTGAGTACCGCACGCTGCCGATGGTCTGGTACGTCCCGCCGCTGTCGCCGATCCAGTCGGCGGCCGAAGCGGGCCACATGGGCATGAACGGCATCATCCCGGACGTCAAGAGCCTGCGCATCCCGGTCAGGTACCTGGCCAACCTGCTGACTGCGGGCGACGTGATGCCGGTGCTGTCGGCGCTGGACCGCATGCTGGCGATGCGCGCCTACAAGCGCTCGCAGGTGGTCGACGGCGTGCAGGACCTCGATGTGCTGAAGCAGGTAGGCCTGACGCCCGCGCAGGTCGAGGACATGTACCAGACCATGGCGATCGCCAACTACGAGGACCGCTTCGTGATCCCGTCCTCGCACAAGGAAATGGTCGAGGACAGCTTCAACGACAAGGCCAGCTGCGGCTTTACCTTCGGCAACGGCTGCTCGGGCGGCACTTCGGAGGGCGCGCTGTTCGGCAAGAAGCCGCAGGGCAGCGTGCATTTCGTCGACATGCCCAGGTCGCGCAAGAAGGCCGTGATGAGCTGAACGCCAGCGAACGAACCGGAGAACGACATGCCCCTCTATCCCATCCTTAGCGCGCTGCTCGGCTATCCCGAGCAGGAACTGCTCGACGCGCTGTCCGAGATCGACGCCGCGCTGGGCGAATGGCCGCAGGCGCGCGAGTTGTTGGCCCCGGTGACCGACATGCTGCGCAGCGAGACGCTGATCACGCTGCAGGAAAACTATGTCGCCACCTTCGACCGCAACCCGGCGCACTCGCTGCACCTGTTCGAGCACGTGCACGGCGAAAGCCGCGACCGCGGCCAGGCCATGGTCGACCTGATCGACGAGTACCGGCGCGCGGGCTTCGAGCCCGCAGCATCCGAGTTGCCCGACTACGTGCCGCTGTTCCTGGAGTTCCTCGGCGCGCTCGCGGCCGACGGCAACGAGGCACGCGCCGAACAGCTGCTGGGCGAAGCCATCCACGTGCTGGCCGCGATCGGCGACCGGCTCGCGCGCAACCAGAGCCCCTACGCCGGCGTGTTCGCGGTGCTGCGCACGCTCACCGACGTGCAGCCGCAACCGCAGCAGGAGCCGCCGGTGCGGGACATGGACGAGGCGCTGGAAACCTTCGGCCCGGGCGCCGACGGCGTGGAGCCGCTGCTGGCCCCGCACACCGGGCCGCAGGCGGTGAAGTTCTATCCACGCGGCACGGTACCGGCGCCCGCGGCCTGCTGACATGCCATCGCCAACCGCCGGTTTTCTCCCCTCTCCCGCTTGCGGGAGAGGGGCGGGGGAGAGGGCGGGAGCTTCCACCAAGCGCCGGTGCTTAAACCACCCCTCACCCTGAACACAGTTGGCACAGACGGCCGCCAAGGCAGCCCAAATCCTCTTGAAGAGCTAACACCATGGCAACCCTCCACCAATTCCTCTTCGGCATCTACCCGTACATCGCGCTTGCCATCTTCCTGTTCGGCAGCCTGGCCCGCTTCGAGCGCGAGCAATACACCTGGAAGAGCGACAGCTCGCAGGTGCTGTACCGCGGCCACCTGCGCACCGGCAACATCCTGTTCCATGTCGGCATCCTGGGCCTGTTCTTCGGCCACCTGGTGGGCCTGCTGACCCCGGTGGCGGTGTGGGACGCGCTGGGCGTCTCGCATGGCTTCAAGCAGGGGGTGGCGATGGCCGCCGGCGGCGTGATGGGCACCATGTGCCTGGCTGGCCTGCTGATCCTGCTGCACCGCCGGCTGACCAACGCGCGCGTGTCCGCGGTGACCCGCACCGGCGACAAGGTGCTGCTGCTGTGGCTGCTGGTGACGCTGCTGCTGGGCCTGTCCACCATCTTCGAATCGGCCGGCCACATGGACGGCCACATGATGGTGCAGCTGATGAACTGGGCCCAGCACATCGTCACGCTGCGCGGCGACGCCGCCGGCTTTATCGCCGACGCCCCGTTGCTGTTCAAGGCGCACCTGTTCATGGGCATGACCCTGTTCGTGATCTTCCCGTTCACGCGGCTGGTGCATGTGTGGAGCGGCTTTGCCTCGCTCGGCTACCTCGGCCGCGCCTGGCAGCTGGTGCGCAGCCGCTGAGCGCCATCACCGCACAAGGAGAACCCGATGCCTGTCACTGTCAACGGCGTGGAACTGCGCGACGCCGATATCGAGCGCGAACTCGACCACCATCACGACGCCGCCAACCCGGCGCGGCTGGCCACCATCTCGGCAATTCTGCGCCTGCTGATGCGGGCCGAAGCCGCGCGCACCGGCCTGGACGCCGGGGCCATGGACGACGACGCGCTTGCGCAGGCGCTGCTCGCGCGCGAGGCCGCCACGCCGGAAGCCGACGAGGCCAGCTGCCGCCGCCACTACGACAGCCACCCCGAGCGCTTCCGCGAAGGCGAATGGGTGGAAGCCGACCATATCCTGTTCCAGGTCACGCCGCGCGTGCCACTGGACGCGCTACGCGAAGTCGCGGCGCAGACGCTGGCGCTGGTGCGCGGCGATCCCGCGAGCTTTGCACATCATGCCAGCGCGCTGTCCAACTGCCCCAGCGGCGCCAACGGCGGCCGGCTGGGACGCGTGTTCCGCGGCGAGACCGCACCGGAGTTCGAGCGCGCACTGTTCGCCGCGCAGCAGGACGGCGTGCTGCCGCACTTGCTTGAGTCCCGCTACGGCCTCCATATCGTGCGCATCCTCGAGCGTTGCCCGGGCACGCGCCTGCCCTTCGAGGCGGTGCGCGGGGAAATTGCCCGCGCCCTCGGCGCCGCGGCGCGCGACCGCGCCTGGAAGCAGTACGCCAGCCTGCTGATCGGCCGCGCGCGCATCGAAGGCATCGAGCTCGAGGGCGCCGACAGCCCGCTGGTGCAGTAGCGAGCGGAGGCGACCGTGCATCACATCGAACATCTGCTCAAAGGCTTCGAACGCTTCCAGCAACGCTATTTCGACGACGAGCCCGGGCTGTTCGACACCCTGCGCACCGGCCAGCGTCCGCCGACGCTGCTGATCGGCTGCAGCGACTCGCGCGTCGACCCCGGCCTACTGCTCGGCTGCGACCCGGGCGAGCTGTTTACCGTGCGCAATATCGGCAACCTGGTGCCGCCCTGCACCGGCCGCCACGAAGGCAGCCTGCATGGCGTGTCGGCGGCGATCCAGTTCGCGGTGCAGCAGCTGCGCGTGGCCCGCATCATCGTGATGGGCCACGGTGGCTGCGGCGGCATCCGCGCGCTGCTGGCGCAGCCGGCCGATGCCGGCGACCATGCGCCCGACGACGGCGAGGATCCGGACTACCTCGGCGCCTGGGTGCGCATCGCCGCGCCGGCGCGGCGGCAGGTGGAGGAAGCCCTCGCCGGCGCCAGCGCCGCGCAGCGCCAGCGCGCCTGCGAGCAGGCGGCGATCCTGGTGTCGCTGCGTAACCTGCAGACCTTCCCGTTCGTACGGCGCGCGCTGGAAGCCGGCGCGCTGACGCTGCACGGCTGGTATTTCGATCTCCAGGCCGGCGCGCTGCTGGCCTATTCGCAGCGCGCCGACAGCTTCCTGCCGCTGGTCTGCCCGCTGCCTGCTCAATCAGAAACCTGCGAACCCTGCGAAGGCTGACCCCATGCATCCCTTCATCCTTGGCATCACCGGCACCTCCGGCAGCGGCAAGACCACGCTGATCACGGCGCTGCTGCCGTGGTTCCGCGTCCAGGGCCTGACCGTCAACGTGGTCAAGCACAGCCACCATCCGCTCGAGCTCGAGCCGCCGGGCAAGGACAGCGCGCGCTTCCGCGCCGCCGGCGCGGCCGAGGTGATGGTGGCCTCGCCCTATCGCTACGCCATCGTGCGCGAACTGGCCGACGAGGCCGAGCCGACACTGGCCGAACAGGTCGCGCGCCTGCGCCCCGCCGACATCACGCTGGTGGAAGGCTTCCGCCGCGAGGCGATCCCGCGCATCGAGGTCTACCGGCCCGCGCACGGCCGCGCGCCCTACTATCCGGGCGATCCGTCGATCATCGCGCTGGCCACCGACACGCGCATGGACACCGTGCTGCCATGCCTGGCGCTGGACGATATCGCGCAGGTCGGCGGCTTTATCCTGGCCCTGCGCGACCAGGCCGCCGCCATGCCGGGCGCGGGCGCCGGCGCTGCGCGTGTCCCGGAACTGGCGCTGTAGCCGCCTGAAACCGCCTGAAGCCGGCCCCGGCCTACCAGGCGCTGGCGCCGTTGTTGCCGCCGCCCGCGGCGCGATGGCCGGCAAAGTGCTCCAGCAGGAAATCCACCAGCGCCCGCACCTTGTCCGGACGATGATTGCGCGCCGGGAACACCAGGTGGATGTCCGCGGGTGCGAACTGCCACTGCGGCAACACCCGGCGCAGCGCACCGCTGCGCAGGTGCTCCGCCGCGTCCCACTCCGAGCGCACGATCAGTCCCTGGCCATCGAGCGCCCACGCCAGCGCCGACTCGCCGTCATTGGTGCTCATGGTGCCGCGCACCTTGACGGTCTCCTGCTGCGCACCATGGCGCAGATGCCAGGTGCCAAAGGTCTCGTCGGCCTCGCGGATGAAGATGCAGTTGTGCCGCGCCAGTTCACGCGGGCTTGACGGCTCGCCATGCGCCGCCAGGTACGACGGCGCCGCGCACAGCAGCCGGCGGTTGTTGGCCAGCGGGCGCGCGCTCAGCCGCACGTCCGGCATCTCGCCGAAGTGGATCATCGCGTCGAGCCCCTGCTCGACCAGGTTCAGGGGCCGGTCGCTCAGGTACAGCTGGACCTCGATATTCGGGTAGCGGCGCGCGAACCTTGCCAGCGCGGGCGCGATATGCCGGCGCCCGAATCCCAGCGTGGCGCCGATCTTCAGCAAGCCGTGCGGGGTGCTGCCGGTGCCCGCGATGGCGCGTTCCAGCGCTTCCATCTCGGCCAGGATGCGAGCGCCTTCCACCAGGTAGCTTTCACCCTCCGGCGTCAGGCTGATGCGGCGCGTGGTCCGGTGCAGCAGGCGCACGCGCAGCCGCGCTTCCAGCGCGGCCAGGCGCTTGCTGACCGCGGGCGGCGTCACGCCCAGCTGCTGCGCCGCGCCGGCGAGGCTGCCGTGCTGGTTGATACAGGCAAAGAACGCGACGTCGGAGAGCTGGTCCATTGGTGAATCAAAGGAAATAAAGAAGTAACCGAGTTTGAATTATGTGCCTCCAGGTGAATGATACGATGGCTTCCATAACAAGTCATCGCCACAGGAGACACCCATGAAAGTTGCCCGCCTCACCGCCTTGCTGCTGTGCGCCGCGTCGATCGGCACCGCCGCGGCGCAGAACTATCCCCAGCGCCCGGTGCGCCTGGTCGTGCCCTACGCCCCGGGCGGCAGCGCCGACATCGCCGCGCGGCTGGTCTCGGAGGCATGGGCCAGAAGCCTGGGCGGCACCATCGTGGTCGAGAACCGCGCCGGCGCCGGCGGCAATATCGGCGTCGACGCCGTCGCCAAGGCCGTTGCCGACGGCTACACCATCGGCCTGCAGACCGTGTCACTGGCGATCAATCCGGGCCTGTTCCCGCGCATGCCATACGACACCCTCAAGGACCTCGCGCCGATCGGCATGGTGGCCAGTTCGCAGCATGTGCTGGTGGTCAACAACAACGTGTCTGCCACCAACCTGCAGGAGCTGATCGCGGCGGCCAAGGCCGCGCCCGGCAAGCTGACCTACGGCTCCGCCGGCAACGGCAGCACCTTCCATATGTCGGCCGAACTGTTCAAGTCGGTGGCGAACGTCGCCATCGTCCACGTGCCGTATCGCGGCGGCGGCCCCGCGCTGGTCGACACCATCGCGGGCCAGGTCGACATGAGCTTCCCGGTCATCTCCGCGGCGCAGCAGCATGTGCAGGGCGGCAAGCTCAAGGCGCTCGCCGTCACCGGCCCGCGGCGCTCGGCGCAGCTGCCGAACGTGCCGACCGCGGCCGAGGCGGGCCTGCCCGGCTATGCCTTCGAGACCTGGTTCATGGTGTTCGCCCCGGCCGGCACGCCGCGGCCCGTGATCGACAAGCTCAACGCCGCCCTCAACACCGCACTGGCATCGCCGGCCACGCGCGAGCGCATGGTCAGGGAAGGCTTCGAGCCCACGCCGACCACGCCCGAAGCGGCACGCCAGCGCCTCGAAAAGGAAATGCCGGTGTGGGCCAGGCTGATCAAGCAGCGCGGCATCACCGCCGAATAACCCTTGATGACCCCTGACAAGGCAGGCTCCATGCCCCCCAAGACGCTATACCAGAAGCTGGTCGATGCGCACACCGTCGCCAGGATCGACGACGACAACGTGCTGCTGTACTGCGACCTGCACCTGATGAACGAGTACACCAGCCCGCAGGCCTTCGCCGGGCTGCACGAACAGCAGCGCGGCGTGATGGTGCCCGGCCAGAACGTTGCGGTGGTCAGCCATATCATCCCCACCCATCCCGGCGCGATCCGCGTGATCGCGGACCCGGCCTCGGCGCTGCAGGCGACCAACCTGCACGCCAACTGCGCGCGCCATGGCATCCCGCTGTTCGACACCAACGATGCGCTGCAGGGCATCGAGCACGTGGTCGGTCCAGAGCACGGCATGATCCGTCCCGGCATGGTGGTGATCTGCGGCGACAGCCACACCACCACCTACGGCGCGCTGGGCGCGCTGGGCTTCGGCATCGGCACCTCCGAGGTCGAGCACGTGCTGGCCACGCAGACGCTGGTCTACCGCATGGCGCGCACCATGCGCATCCGCGTCGACGGCACGCTGCCTGCCGGCACCACCGCCAAGGACCTGATCCTGAAGATCATCGGCGCGATCGGCGCGCAAGGCGCGCGCGGCTATGTGGTGGAGTACTGCGGCTCGGCGATTCGCGCGCTGAGCGTCGAGGCCCGCTTCACGCTGTGCAACATGACGGTCGAGGCGGCCGCGCGCGGCGCGCTGATCGCACCGGACGCGGCGGCGACCGATTACGTGCTGCGCCGCGCGCCGGACATCGCGGGCCCGCAGCGCGACGCCGCGCTCGCCCACTGGGCCACGCTGCACAGCGACGCCGATGCGGCGTTCGACCTGGAGTTCGCCTTCGATGCCGGCGAGGTCGAACCGTACGTGACCTGGGGCACCAGCCCGGACCAGGTGCTGCCGGTGTCGGGCACGATCCCGTTTGCCGAGGACCAGATCGACGAGGCCGGGCAGCGCTCGGTCGAGCGGGCACTGGCGTACACGCGCCTGCAGCCGGGGGCGGCGCTGGCCGGCACCGCGATCCAGCATGTCTTCATCGGCTCTTGCACCAACGGCCGCATCGAAGACCTGCGCGCGGTGGCGGCGGTGGCGCGTGGGCGCAAGGTGGCCGCGGGAGTCAGGGCCATGGTGGTGCCCGGCTCGGGTGCGGTCAGGGCGCAGGCCGAACGCGAAGGGCTGGCCGGCATCCTGATCGAGGCCGGCTTCGAATGGCGGCAGCCGGGCTGCTCGATGTGCCTGGCCATGAACGACGACGTGCTCGGCGACGGCGTGCGCTGCGCCTCCACCACCAACCGCAACTTCGAGGGCCGGCAGGGACGCGGCGCCATCACCCACCTGATGAGCCCGGCCATGGCGGCAGCCGCGGCCGTGACCGGCGCCATCACCGACGTGCGCCAGCTGGAGATTTCCCATGCCTGAAACGACCTGCATCGCCGGCAAGGCGGCGGCGATCCGCTTCGAGAACCTCGATACGGACCAGATCATTCCCAAGCAGTTCCTGCGCGGTATCGACAAGTCCGGGCTGGCGCAAGGCATCCTGTACGACCATCGCTTCGACGCCAGCGGCGCGCCGCGCGCGGACTTCGTGCTGAACCGGCCCGAGTACGCCGGCACCGGCATCCTGGTGGGCGGCGCCAACTTCGGCTGCGGCTCCAGCCGCGAGCATGCCGTCTGGGGCCTGCAGCAGTTCGGCATCCGCGCCGTGATCGCGCCGAGCTTCGGCGAGATCTTCTACTCCAACGCGATGAACAACCGGCTGCTGCTGGTGATGCTGCCGCGCGACGTCATCGAGCATCTGATGGACGCCGTGGACGCGGACAGCCGCAACACCGTCAGCATCGACCTCGACGCCATGCGCGTGCGCACGCCTGTGGGCGAGCATGCCTTCGAACTGTCGGCGCGCCATCGCCGCATGTTTATCGAAGGGCTCGACATGATCGGCCTGTCGCTGCGGCAGCGCGGCGAGATCGAGCAGTTCATGGCGCAGTACTGGTCCGCGTTTCCGTGGACGCAGAACGTGGCCGCGCGCACGCGCGCACGACTCGGCCGCACCTGAGCCACACCGCCTCGAGCGTGTCGCCGCCACGGCGACACGCTGCCCGCCGGGAACGAAGGTCACCACCTTCCGCATTTCGTTCCCAACCTCCCCGCTTCGTTTGATGCCAGTCAATCCCATGTCGGCAGTGTGTGCGCATGATCGCCACATGACGACGGGTCCAGGCAAACACCAGCCTGCGCGCCGCGAAATCGCTTTCCCACCGCTGATCCACGGCACCCCATGAAAGCAAAAAACTGGCTGTATCCGGCAATCGCGGCATTGCCGCTCTCGCTCTGGCCTGGCCTGCCTCACGCTGCCACCAAGGCCGACGCCAAGACCGCCCAGAAGGCTGAACACAAGGCTGAACACAAGGCTGAACAGAAGGCCGCCATCCCCACCCTGACCACCGCTGAATTCGACCACGCGCGGCAGATCTACTTCGAACGCTGCGCCGGCTGCCACGGCGTGCTGCGCAAGGGCGCCACCGGCAAGGCGCTGACCCCTGACATCACCCGCGCGCGCGGCACCGAATACCTGAAGACCTTCATCAAGTACGGCAGCCCCGCGGGCATGCCCAACTGGGGCACCTCGGGCGACCTCACCGACAAGGAAGTCGACCTGATGGCGCGCTACATCCAGCTCGACCCGCCGACGCCGCCTGAGTTCTCGCTGGCCGATATCGAGAAAAGCCGCAAGGACATCGTGCCGGTGGCCAAGCGCCCGACGCAGAAGATGAACCAGTACAACCTGGACAACCTGTTCTCGGTCACGCTGCGCGACGCCGGCGAAGTGGCGCTGATCGACGGCGACAGCAAGCAGATCATCAATATCGTCAAGACCGGCTATGCGGTGCATATCTCGCGCATGTCGGCGTCCGGGCGTTACCTGTACGTGATCGGCCGCGACGCGCGGCTGGACCTGATCGACCTGTGGCTGCCCAAGCCCGATATCGTCGCCGAGGTGAAGATCGGCATGGAGGCACGCTCGGTCGAGACCTCCAAGTACAAGGGCTACGAAGACAAGTACGCGGTGGCCGGCTCCTACTGGCCGCCGCAGTACGTGATCATGGAAGGCGACACGCTCAAGCCGCTGAAGGTGGTGTCCACGCGCGGCATGACCGTGGACAACGAGTACCACCCCGAGCCGCGCGTGGCGTCGATCGTGGCCAGCCATTTCCATCCGGAGTTCGTGATCAACGCCAAGGAGACCGGCAAGATCCTGATGGTCAACTACTCGGACCTGGCCAACCTGAAGACCACCACCATCGACTCGGCCAAGTTCCTGCATGACGGCGGCTTCGATTCGACCGGGCGCTACTTCCTGGTCGCGGCCAACGCCTCGGACAAGATCGCCGTGGTCGACACCAAGGAAGACAAGCTGGCTGCGCTGGTCAACGTCGGCAAGACCCCGCACCCGGGCCGCGGCGCCAATTTCACGCATCCGCAATTCGGCCCGGTCTGGGCCACCAGCCACCTGGGCGACGAGACCATCAGCCTGATCGGCACCGACCCCGCCGGCCACCCCGCGCAGGCGTGGAAGGTGGTGCAGACGGTCAAGGGCCAGGGCGGCGGCTCGCTCTTCATCAAGACCCATCCCAAGTCGTCCAACCTGTGGGTCGATACGCCGCTGAATCCGGATGCCAAGCTCAACCAGTCGGTCGCGGTGTTCGACACGCGCAACCTCGACGCCGGCTTCAAGGTGCTTCCCATCGCCGAATGGGCCGACCTGAAGGGCAGCGGAGCAAAGCGCGTGGTGCAGGCCGAATACAACAAGGCCGGCGACGAGGTCTGGTTCTCGGTGTGGGGCACCAAGGATGGTGAATCCGCGCTGGTGGTGGTGGACGACAAGACCCGCACGCTCAAGACCGTGATCAAGGACAAGCGCCTGATCACGCCGACCGGCAAGTTCAACGCCTACAACACGCAGCACGACGTCTACTGAGCCCGCGCCCTCGCTGCGCCCCGGCGTGGCGAGGGCCGCCGACGTCCCCGCGTTCCTTCCATGGAGAAAACCATCATGCGAACACAAACCGCGCTGCGTGCGCTGCTGGCGGCGTTCGGCTGCCTGCTGGCATTCGGCACAGCCATGCCGGCACACGCCAGCCAGGCCCTGGCATCGAGCAAGGCCTGCCTGGCGTGCCATGCCATCGACAAGAAGATGGTCGGCCCCGCCTTCCAGGACATCAAGGGCAAGTACACCGGCAGGAAGGACGCGCAGGCGCAGATGGTCCAGTCCATCCTGAAAGGCAGCAGCGGCCGCTGGGGCCCGGTGCCGATGCCGGCCAACGCGGTCAGCGCGGCCGACGCCAACACGCTGGCCAAATGGATCCTTTCCCTCTGAACCATACTGCATGGCACCGCGCCGCGGTCGCGTTGCTGGTCGCCACAGCCTGCGCCAGCGCGCTCGCATCCGCGGACCCGCCCGCGCCGGCGCGGCAGGCGCAACTGGCGCACTGGCTGCGCGATGACTGCGGCGCGTGCCACGGCATGACCCTGCGCGGCGGGCTGGGCCCGCCGCTGACGCCTGCCAGCCTTGCAGGCAAGCCGCCTGACGGCCTCGCTGCCACCGTGCTGTACGGCCGGCCAGGCACGGCGATGCCGCCCTGGCAACCTTTCATGACGCAGGATGAAGCCCGATGGCTGATCGATCGACTCCAGGCCGGCCAGCCGCCGGCCGTCACGCCGCAAGGCAACTGATGCGCGGGCTGGCCGCCGCGGCATGCACCGTGCTCGTCGCCGTGCTCGCTGCCGGTTGCGCCGCCACCGTGCGCGGCACCGGCGACTTGGGCGTGGTGGTGGAGCGCGCCGCGGGCCGGCTGCAGATCGTCGAGACCACCGGCATGACGCGCCTCGCCACGGTCGCAGGGCTGGGTGACCTGTCCCACGCCAGCGTGGTGTTCTCGCGCGATGCGCGCTATGCCTATGTGTTCGGCCGCGACGGCAGCCTGACCCGCGTGGACCTGCTCGGCGCGCGCATCACCCACCGCGTGCTGCAGGCCGGCAACAGCATCGGCGGCGCCATCTCGCAGGACGGCCGCGTGATCGCCGCGCAGAACTATGCGCCGGGCGGCATCCGGCTGTTCGACGCGCAGACGCTGGCGCCGCTGGCAGACCTGCCGGCGATCGGCAGCGACGGGCGCCGCGCCAAGGTGGTCGGGCTGGCCGACCTGCCCGGCCGGCGCTTTGCCGCCAGCCTGTTCGAGTCCGGCGAGATCTGGATCATCGACGCCAGCGATCCGCGCCAGCCGCAGGTAACGCGCCTGCCCGCCGGGCGCGAGCCTTACGACGGACTGGTCACGCCGGACGGCCGCTGGTACCTGGCCGGCCTGTTCGGCGAAGACGGCCTGGCGCTGGTCGACCTGTGGCAGGCACCGCCGCAGGCGCGACGCATCCTGTCCGGCTATGGCCGCGGCAACGCGCCGCTGCCGGTCTACAAGATGCCGCACCTGCGCGGCTGGGCCATGGCGCAGGGCATGGCGTGGCTGCCGGCGATCGGCCGCCATGAAGTGCTGGTGGCCGATCCCGCCAACGGCTGGCGCGAGGCGGCGCGCGTGGCGCTGGCGGGCCAGCCGGTGTTCGCCATGGCGCGGCCCGACGGGCGCCAGGTCTGGGTCAATTTCGCCTTTCCGCACAACGACACCGTGCAGGTGATCGACACCGCCACGCGCCAGGTGGTGCGCACGCTGCGCCCCTGCCGCGGCGTGCTGCATATGGAGTTCACGCCCAAGGGCGAGGCGCTCTGGCTGTCCTGCCGCGACGACAACCGCCTCGAGGTCTACGACACCGCCACCCTGGAACGCGTGGCCACGCTGCCGGCCGACAATCCCAGCGGCATCTTCTTCACCGCGCGCGCGCAGCGCTTCGGCATGTAGGGCACGCCATGTTCAACGAGCAA
The DNA here is from genome assembly GCF_003254285.1 of Cupriavidus phytorum. Lineage (NCBI taxonomy): Bacteria > Pseudomonadati > Pseudomonadota > Betaproteobacteria > Burkholderiales > Burkholderiaceae > Cupriavidus > Cupriavidus phytorum. The sequence goes on along the minus strand of NZ_QKZN01000001.1, from coordinate 154,237 downwards.
AGCCTCTACGACCAGCTGCAGCGCGGCTTCCCGCTGCAGCCGCGACCCTACCAGGCGCTGGCCGCGAAAGCCGGACTGTGCGAGCACGCGCTGCTGACGCTGCTGGCACGCGATCTCGGCAGCGGGCGCATCAGCCGCGTCGGCGCCGTGTTCGCGCCCAACGTGATCGGCGTCAGCACGCTGGGCGCCTTGTCGGTGCCGCCTGCGCAGCTCGATCACGTGGCGGCGCGCGTCAGCGCCTGCGCGGCGGTCAGCCACAACTACGCGCGCAGCGGCCATCGGTACAACCTGTGGTTTGTCGCGGGCGCGCGCGAGCGCGTCACGCTCGATGCCACGCTGGCGTCGATCGGCGACCTCACCGGCCTGGCGCCGCTGGACCTGCCGATGGCGCGCGAATACCACATCGACCTGGGCTTTCCGCTGGCGCGCCGGCACGGCGTCCGCTCGCGCCGGCCCGCGGGAATGGCAGCGCCGGCCGCGGCGGTGGCGCTGGACGAAGATGACTGGCGCCTGGTCGCGGCGCTTGAAGCCGGGCTGCCGCTGACGCCACGCCCGTTCCATGCACTGGCACGGCAGGCGCGCCTGGCCGTGCCGCAGGTGCTCGAGCGGCTGGCGCACTGGTCGGCGCAGGGCGTGATCCGGCGCCTGGGGGTGGTGCTGCGCCACGGGCGCTTCGGCTACCGCCACAACGCCATGTGCGTGTGGGACGTGGCCGACGCCCGCGTCGACGCCATCGGCATGAGGCTGGCACGGCAGCCGCGCGTAACCCTGTGCTACCGCCGCGAGCGCCGGCTGCCGGACTGGCCCTACAACCTGTTCGCGATGATCCATGCCCGCAGCGCGCAGGACCTGCAGGCCGCACTGGCGCAGGTCCGCGCCGCCGCCGGCCTGGAGCAGGTGCCGGGCTCGGTGCTGGTCGGCACGCATTGCTACAAGCAGCGCGGCACGCGCTATGCCACCGAGGTGCCGGCATGAACGGCGCCGTGTCCTGCGACGCCTCCGATCCGCACGAACCTCTCGATGCGCTCGACCGCGGCATCATCAACGCCCTGCAGCGCGGCCTGCCACTGGTGCCGCGTCCGTACGCCGAAGCCGCCGCGGCGCTCGGCATCAGCGAGGCTGTGCTGCTGGAGCGGCTGCGCGCGCTGCTGACCACCGGCGTGCTGACACGCTTCGGCCCGCTGTACCAGGTCGAGCGCGCGGGCGGGCGTTTCGTGCTGTGCGCCTGCCATGCGCCGGCAGCACGGTTGGAAGCGGTCATCGCCGCAATCAACGCCCACCCAGAGGTCGCGCACCACTACGCGCGCACCCACCACCTGAACCTGTGGTTCGTGCTGGCGGTGGCGCGGCCGGAGCAGGTCGCGCCGGCGCTCGCGCGCATCGCCGCGGCGGCCGGGGTCGAGGTGCTGCCGTTTCCCAAGGAACGCGAGTTCTTCGTCAACCTCTATCTGCCCGCGTGATGCCAAACGCTGCCGACGCCGCCGATCCCACTGACCTGGCGCTGATCCGCGCCACCCAGGCCGGCCTGCCGCTGGTATCGGCCCCGTACGCCGCGGTCGCGGCGGAACTGGGCCTGACCGAAGCTGAAGTCATCGCACGGCTGGCGGCGATGCAGGCGCGCGGCGTGCTGCGCCGCATCGCCGCGGTGCCCAACCATTACCGGCTCGGCTGGCGCGCCAACGGCATGACCGTGTGGGACGTCGACGATGCCCGCATCGATGTGCTGGGCGCGCGCGTCGGCGCCCTGCCCTTTGTCAGCCATTGCTATCGGCGTCCGCGCCGCTTGCCGCACTGGCCCTACAACCTGTTCGCGATGGTCCACGCCCGCTCGCGCGAACAGGCCGCGCCTCAGGTCGCCGCGATCGCGGCACTGCTGGGCGACGCCTGCCGCGCGCACGACGTGCTGTGGTCCACACGCGTGCTGAAGAAGACCGGGCTGCGGCTCGCGCCAGCCGATGCCCACATCCTGTCGGCCCCAGGCCCCGGCTAAACACGCCCGAACACACCCGCACACATCAATAGGAAGCCCCACCCATGTTCCGACTGTCCCGCTTCATGGAAGCCCTGCGCGATGACGGCCCGCTGCCGCCGCCGCGCCAGCCCGTCGGCCCGGTGGTGATCTGGAACCTGATCCGCCGCTGCAACCTGAACTGCCGGCACTGCTACGCCACCTCGGCCGACACCGACTTCAAGGGCGAACTCGATACCGCCGAAGCGCTGAACGTGCTCGGCCAGCTGCGCGCGGCGCGCGTGCCGGCGCTGATCCTGTCCGGCGGCGAGCCGCTGCTGCGCCCTGACCTGTACGAGATTGCCGGGCACGCGCGCGCGCTCGGCTTCCATCTGTCGCTGTCGTCCAACGGCACGCTGCTCGATGCGGGCCATGCGGCGCGGCTGGCGGCGGCGGGCTTCGACTACGTCGGCGTCAGCCTCGATGGCCTGCCCGCCACGCATGACCGCTTCCGCCGCAGCGACGGCGCGTTCGCGCAGGCGCTGGCGGGCCTGCGCACGGCACGCGCGGCCGGGCTGCGCGTAGGCGTGCGCATGACGCTGACCGAAGCCAACGCGGCACAGCTGCCCGAGCTGGTGGCGCTGGCCGAGCGCGAGGGCATCGACAAGTTCTACCTGTCGCACTTCAACTATGCCGGGCGCGCACGCAGCCACCGCACCGACGACGCACGCCATGCCTGCACCCGCGCCGCGCTGGACTGGCTGTTCGACCACGTCTGGCAGCGCGCGCGCCAGGGGCATGCGGGCGACTTCGTCACCGGCAACAACGATGCCGACGGCGTGTACCTGCTGTACTGGATCGCCAGCCGCTTTCCGCACCGCGTTGCCGACATGCGCCAGCGGCTGGAGCGCTGGGGCGGCAACGCCACCGGCGTCGGCGTGGCCAATATCGACAACCTCGGCAACGTCCATCCCGATACGATGTGGTGGCACGTGACGCTGGGCAATGTGCGCCAGCGGCCGTTCGGCGAGATCTGGGCCGACCGCGCCGATCCGCTGATGGCGGGGCTGGCCAGCACGCCGCGGCCGCTGCAGGGGCGCTGCGCGGACTGCGCCCACCGCGCCATCTGCAACGGCAACACGCGCGTGCGCGCCTTTGCGCTGACGGGCAACGCGTGGGCCGAGGACCCGGGCTGCTACCTCAGCGATGCCGAGATCGCGCACACCTTAAGCGCGGAGGTCGCGGCATGACAGCGCTGATCCGATGGCTGGGCATGTTGATGCTCGCCTGCGTCGCGCAAGCCGCAACGGCAGTCGACCCGGCCGCGCTCTACGGCCAGCACTGCGCCGCCTGCCATGGCGCCGACCGCCTCGGCGCGATGGGCCCGGCGCTGCTGCCGGAAAGCCTGGAGCGCCTGCGCGCCGGCGAGCTCGACGCGGTGCTGCGCGACGGCCGCGCCGCCACGCAGATGCCGGCGTTTGCGGGCACGCTCGCTGCGGCCGAACTGCAGGCGCTGGCACGCTGGCTGCGCACCGCGCCCAACGCCGCGCCGCGGTGGGACGCCCACGCCATCCGCGCCAGCCATATCGTCCACCACGCGCCCGGCACCCTGCCGGCGCAGCCAGTGTTCAGCGCCGACCCGCAGAACCTGTTCGTCGTGGTCGAGGCGGGCAGCCATCACATGACCGTGCTCGACGGCGACCGGCTCGCGCCGATCCATCGCTTTGCCACGCGCTTCGCCTTGCATGGCGGGCCCAAGTTCAGCCGCGACGGCCGCTATGTCTACATGGCCAGCCGCGACGGCTGGGTCAGCAAGTACGACCTGTGGAACCTGGCCTACGTGGCCGAGATCCGGGTCGGCGTGAACACGCGCAACGTGGCCGTCAGCGACGACGGGCGCTGGGTGCTGGCCGGCAACACGCTGCCGCGCACGCTGGTGCTGCTGCATGCCGACGACCTGTCGCTGGCGCAGGTGATCGACGTTGCCGGGCGCAACGGCGAGCGCTCGCGCGTCTCCGCGGTCTACGATGCCGCGCCGCGCTACAGCTTTATCGCCGCGCTGAAGGACATCCCCGAGGTCTGGGAGATTCCGTATGCTGACGCCGCCGGCGCGCCGCTGCCGCCTTCGGCGCTGCTGAAGCCGCGCGCGATCGAACTGGACGACGTGCTCGACGATTTCTTCTTCGACCAGCCGTACCGCCATATCCTGGGCGCCTCGCGCCAGGGTGGCGGCCAGGTGATCGACCTGCAGCAGGGCCGCAAGGTGGCGTCGCTGGCGCTGGGCGGCATGCCTCACCTGGGCAGCGGCATCACCTGGCAGCGCGATGGCCGTGAGGTGATGGCCTCGCCCGATCTCGGCCAGGGGCGCATCACGGTGATCGACATGCAGGACTGGCACACCGTCGCCACCGTGCCGACCAACGGCCCGGGCTTCTTCCTGCGCAGCCATGAGCGCACGCCCTACGCCTGGGCCGACGCGATGATGAGCCCCAGACGCGACACCCTGCAGGTCATCGACAAGCAAAGCCTGCGCGTGGTCGGCAGCGTCACGCCCAGCCCGGGCCGCACCGCCGCGCACGTCGAGTTCACGCGCGACGGGCGCTACGCGCTGGTCAGCCTGATGGAGCGCGACGGCGCCATCGTCGTGTATGACGCCGCCACCTTGCAGGAAGTCAGGCGCCTGCCGATGGACAAGCCTATCGGCAAGTACAACGTCTTCAACAAGACCACGCGCTCGGCCGGCACCAGCCACTGAGCGCGTGGCGAGATCCCAATGCAGGAGTCCAACATGCAAGCACCGCTGAAGCCCGGCAAGGTCTGGCTGGTCGGCGTCGGCCCTGGCAGCCCCGACCTGGTCACGGTGCGCGCCATGCGCGCGCTGGCCGCGGCCGAGGTCTGGCTGGTCGATGACCTGGTCTCGCCCGACATGGCGGTTTATGCCAGCCCTGGCACCCATGTGGAGTGGGTCGGCAAGCGCGGCGGGCGCTGCTCGGTGAGCCAGCAGCGCATCCAGCAGCTGACGCTGCAGCACGCGCTGGCCGGCCGCGCGGTGGCGCGCGTCAAGGGCGGCGATCCGCTGCTGTTCGGGCGCGGCGGCGAAGAAGCCGCGTTCCTGCGCGGCCACGGGTTGCAGGTCGAGATCGTCAACGGCATCAGCAGCGGCATGGCCGCCGCGCAGGCGCTGGGCATTGCGCTGACGCATCGCGCCCACTGCCACGGCGTGACCTTCGTCACCGGCCATACCAGTGCCGACGGCTCGCCCGACTGGCACGCGCTGGCGCGGAGCGGCACCACGCTCGTGATCTACATGGGCATGAGCCGCATCGCCGCGATCCGCGACGGCCTGCTCGCCGCCGGCATGGCGGCCGGCACGCCGGCGGCGGTGGTGATGCACGCCGGCAGCGAGCACGCGCGCAGCTGGACGGGATCGCTGGGCAAACTGGCAGATGCGCTCGCAGCCGGGCTGGCGAGTCCGGCGGTGGTGCTGGTCGGCGGGGTGGTCGCGGACACGCTGCCTGCCGTGGCGGCAGCGGCTTCCGCTCAGCCCTTTCAGTAAGGCAACCCCACATAGTTCTCCGCCAGCACGCGGCACGCCGCCTCCGACCCCACCAGGTAATCGAGCTCGGCCCGCTGCATGCGCAACGAAAACGGATCCGCATCCGGGAAGCGATGCATCAGCGAAGTCAGCCACCATGAAAAGCGCTCGGCCTTCCAGATGCGGCGCAGGCAACGCGCCGAGTAGGCGTCCAGCTCACGCCTGTCGTCATGCCGGTAGGCGGCGATCAGTCCGTCGGCCAGGGTCAGCACGTCACTGGCGGCCAGGTTGAGCCCCTTGGCGCCGGTGGGCGGCACGATATGCGCGGCATCGCCGGCCAGGAACAGGTTGCCGAAGCGCATCGGCTCGCACACGAAGCTGCGCAGCGGCGCGATGCTTTTCTCGATGCTCTGGCCCGTCACCAGCGACTGCGCCGAGTGCGGATCGAGGCGGCCGCGCAGTTCGTCCCAGAAGCGTTCATCGGACCAGTCCTCCACGCGCTCGCTCGACGGCACCTGTACGTAGTAGCGGCTGCGCGTGCGCGAGCGCATGCTGCACAGCGCAAAGCCGCGTTCGTGGCTGGCGTAGATCAGTTCGTCCGCCACCGGCGGTGTGTCCGAGAGGACGCCAAGCCAGCCGAACGGATAGACGCGCTCGAACAGCTGCGTGGCCGTCTGCGGCACGCTCTGGCGGCTGACGCCATGAAAGCCGTCGCAGCCGGCGATGTAGTCGCAGTGGATCTCATGCGCCACGCCGTCCTTGCGGTAACGGACCACCGGCCTCGTACCGTCGAAATCATGCAGACTGACCTCCTGCGCGTCATAGACCGTGGTGATGCCCGCTTCCTGCCGTGCCGCCATCAGGTCGCGCGTGACCTCGGTCTGGCCGTAGACGGTCACGCTGCGGCCGACCAGCGCGTGCAGGTCGATGCGATGCCGCTGGCCATCGAACGACAGCTCGATGCCATCGTGCACCAGCCCTTCCTGATACAGCCGCGCCGCCACGCCGGCGCGTTCCAGCGCATCGACGGTCACGCTCTCCAGAATGCCGGCGCGGATGCGCCCGAGCACGTAATCCGGACTGCGTTGTTCGACGATGATGTTGTCGACGCCCGCCCTGGCGAGCAACTGTCCGAGCAACAGGCCCGCGGGGCCGGCGCCGATGATGGCAACCTGCGTGCGCATGTCTTGTCTCCTTTTGCGTATCGATCTGGTGGCGCTAACGATAGTTGCCGGACGGCCGCTACGGAATGGACAGACCGAACCAATGGCAGGACAATCGGAACATTGCTGGTAAACACTGACGCCCCCGTGAGACCTGTCCCAACCTACTCCCTGTACGGCGTGAATTCGTCGGAGCCGCTGTCAGACCAGCTCCATTTCGAATCCATTGCCGCGCGCAGCCGCCTGCATGGGTGGGAGATAAAACCCCATCGGCATGAGCGCTTCCTGCAAATTCTGTACATTCATGCGGGTAGCGGCGAAGCCCTGCTCGAAGAGCGCCGCGAGCCGCTGCGCAGCGGCTCGCTGGTGACGATGCCGCCGCGGCATATCCACGGCTTCGTGTTCACACCGGATACGGATGGCATGGTCGTCACCATGACCGACACCCACCTGCGCACGCTGCTGGCAGGAGTTCCGGATGCGCTGCCGCTGTTCGGGCATCCACGCCATGACCGCGTGCGGCGTGGCCACTCGCTCGCGGGCGCGCTGGCGCTGTTTCGTGGAGAGATGGAAGCCGTGTCCGCCTGGCGCGGGGCCTCGCTGTCGTCGCTGCTGACGCTGGTGCTGGTTGGGATTGCGCGGCTCGCCAATGCCGATCAGCCGCCGGCCGCGCGCAGCAGCAGCCGTCCGGCGCGGCATTTCCAGCACTTCCAGCAACTGCTGGAATCGGACTACCGCTACCACAAGGAGATCGGCCACTACGCCGGCGCGATCGGCATCACCGCCACGCAGCTCAACCGCGTGTGCCGCCAGGCGTCAGGGCAGTCCGCCCTGCAGCTGATCCATGCGCGCGTCCTCGCCGAAGCGCAGCGCGACCTGCTCTTCAGCGACCTGGAAATCAAGCACATCGCTCTGTCGCTCGGGTTCTCCGATGCGGCGTACTTCTCGCGCTTCTTCGCCCGGCTGGTGGGACAGGCACCCACGGAGTTCCGGCAGTCGGGTCGGGCGCGGCTGCCGGCGTTCGCAGTCCGCTGATCGATCCGATCAGGCCGGCCGGTCCATCGTGTTGAAGATTTCCTCGGCCAGGTGGAAGGCCGAATTCGCCGCCGGCACACCGCAATAGATCGCGGTCTGCAACAGCACTTCCTTGATCTCGTCACGCGTCACGCCGTTGTTGGCGGCTGCACGCAGATGCAGCTTCAGTTCTTCCGCACGGTTCAGCGCGACCATCATGGCGATGGTCACCAGGCTGCGCGTATGGCGCGGCAGGCCCTCGCGCGTCCAGATTTCGCCCCAGGCATAGCGCGTGATCAGGTTCTGGAATTCCTCGTTGAGCGGCGTCAGCCGCGCCAGCGAACGATCGACATGCGCGCTGCCGAGTACCTCGCGCCGCACCGAGAGGCCCGCGTCATAGCGCGCGTGGTCGTCGGTGACGGGCAGGCGCCCTTGCACGAAATCGATCAGAGCTGCAGTAAAACGGCCGGGCTGCTCGAAGCTCGAGATATGCGCGGCAGGCAATTCGATATATCGCGCGCCGGGAACTGCGTCGGCCAGCGTGCTGCCCTCCTGCGCGCTGGTCGACGGATCGTGGCTGCCGGCGATGACCAGCACCGGCACCGGGATCGACGACACCGACTCGCGGAAGTCGGCGTCGCGCACCGCCGCGCAGCAGGCCGCATAGCCACGCGGATCGAGTCTTGCCAGCACGCTGCGCAGACCATCCAGCGCGCGCTCGGCCGTGGCGGCAAACCCGGGGGTGAACCAGCGCTCGACCGAAGGCGCGACCATCACGCCCATGCCGTCGCGCAGCACGGTGTCGATGCGCGTGTTCCATCCCTCCGCGTTGCCGATCTTTGCGGCGGTATTGGCCAGCACGATACGGGAGAAGCGCTCGGGCGCATGGATGCCGAGCCACATCCCGGTGAGGCCGCCCATCGACAGGCCACAGAACACGGCCTGGGCGATGCCCAATGCGTCGAGGATGGCGATCACGTCCTGACCGAGTTGTTCAACCGTGAAGGCATCGCCGGGTGCGGTCGAGCGGCCGTGGCCGCGCGTGTCGTAGCGCACCACGCGGAAACGCCCGGCCAGCGCGGCCGCCTGCGGCTCCCACATGGTGTGGTCGGTGCCAAGCGAGTTGGAGAAGACGATGGCCGGTGCCGATTCGGGGCCGTCGACGGTGTAGAAGAGCCGGGCGCCGGCATGATCGAGATAGGGCAATGCAGTCTCCTGAGAGTCTTCAGGCCAGTGCGCATGCGACGCGCTCGGCAAGCGCGGATTGCCACGCCTGCACGGCCGCATCCGCGAATGCCGCTGACTGGCCCGCGTAGTTGGCGGGGTTGGCGAGGCGGTCGAGCGTGGCGTCGTCGAGTAGACCCGCATGAGCAGGATCCTGCTGCAGCGTGAGGGCCAACGCATCGCGCAGGCTGGTGCCGTCGGCCACGGCGCGGCGCGAGGCGCGCTCCACCAGATGGTGCGCCTGCAGCCGCCCGATCCTGCCGCCGAGTTCCAGCATCGCGGCCTCGCCGAGGATCAACCCATGCGTCAGATCGAGATTGCCACGCATGCGCGCCGCATCGACCTGCAGCCCCGCCACCACCTCGCCCATCTGGCGCAGCGCGCCCGCGGCCAGCGTGACGATCTGCGGCAGCGTGTCCCATTCCGCCTGCCAGCCGCCAAGCGCGCGCTCGTGTTCCTGCACCATGCCTGCCAGCATGGTGGCTACCAGCGGCGGCACCCGCACCGCTGCCGTCAGCACCGCCGCGCAGCCGACCGGATTGCGCTTGTGCGGCATGGTGCTGGAACCGCCCCGGCCGGGCCCGGTGGGCTCGGCCACTTCCGCCACCTCGGTCTGCATCAGCAGAGAGATGTCGCGTGCCATCTTGCCGAGCGTGCCGGTCAGCATGCCGAGCGTGGTGGCAACTTCAACCATGCGGTCGCGATGCGCATGCCACGGCAGCACCGGTGCGACCAGGCCCAGCTCTCGGGCCAGTGCGGCAGCTACGCCGGGCGCGGCGTCACCGAGACTGGCAAGCGTGCCTGCGGCGCCGCCGAACTGCAGCGCGCGGGCATGCGCGCGTGTCGCATCAAGGCGGGCGAGGTCGCGGCGCAGCGCGTCGAGCCAGCCGGCGGTCTTGCAGCCAAAGGTGGTCGGCAACGCATGCTGCAGCCAGGTGCGCGCCACCATCGGCGTGGCACGGTGCGTGGTGGCCAGCACGGCGCAGGCGTCGCCCAGGCGTATCAGGTCGGCATCGAGCACGCGCAGCGCATCGCCGAGCTGGAGCACCAGCGCGGTGTCGATGATGTCCTGGCTGGTGGCGCCCCAGTGCACGAAGCGCGCCGCATCGGCATCGCGCACAGCCACCGCGGCAGTCAGTTGCTTGACGAAGGGAATGGCGAGATTGCCGGCGGCGACCGCGGCCTGTGCCAGCGCATCGCGGTCGATGGCGCCGAGGTCGCGGCAGACTTCGGTGATGACGGTCGCGGCAGCGGCCGGAATCACGCCGCATTGCGCTTCGGCGCGCGCGAGCGCGGCCTCGACGACAAGCATGTGCTGCACGGTGCCGGCGTCGGAGAAGATGTCCAGCACCGCGGGGCTGCCGAACATAGGATCGGTAAGACGCGTGACGGTTGGCATGGGGGCGATCGATAGGGGTCGTGGCGATAACGGCCACCTGATTATGCGTCGGTCGCCGGCGGCCCGGGAGTTTCCCCGGCCGCCGGCGCGGCGTGTCAGATATCGAAGAACACCGTCTCGCCCGGGCCTTGCAGTACGATATCCCAGCGCAGCGTGCCGTTGCCGGCAGCGTTGCCAACCAGCGTGCCGCGCCGCTCGGCCGGCACCAGCGCCAGCACCGGATCGGCCGCATTGGCCGCGGCCTCATCCGGGAAGTACATGCGCGTGGCAACGTGCCTGACCAGCCCGCGCATGAACACCGACACCATGATGTGCGGCGCCTGCGGGCTGCCGTCGACCCCGGGCACGGCGCCCGGCTTGACGGTGACGAAGCGGAACGAGCCGTCGGCCTCGGTCGGCACGCGGCCGAAGCCGGTAAAGCCTGGCACCAGAGGCAGATCGCGCGTGTCTTCGGCGTGGCGGTAGCGGCCGGCGGGGTTGGCCTGCCAGATCTCGACCATGCCGTCCGGCACGGGCTCGCCGTTGCCGTCGGTGACGCGGCCTTCGATCACGATGCGCTGGCCGGCCAGTGCCGGTGCGCTGGCGGTCAGGTCGGCGCAGTTCAGCCCGCTCAGGCCGATATGGAGGTAAGGACCGACGGTCTGGGATGCGGTGGCATAAAGCATGGTCTTACTCCATCGGCGTGGCATCGCGGCCGCGCAGCACGATATCGAAACGGTAGCCGAGCGCGGATTCGGGCTGGGTGGTCTCCCAGTCGAGGCTGGCGATCAGCCGGTCGCGCGCCTTCTGGTCCGGCACGCAGTTGAAGATCGGGTCGAACGGCAGCAGCGGATCGCCGGGGAAGTACATCTGCGTCACCAGGCGCGTGGCATAGGCATTGCCGAACAGCGAGAAGTGGATATGCTGCGGCCGCCAAGCATTGTGATGGTTGCGCCAGGGATAGGCGCCGGGCTTGATGGTCTTGAACCGGTAATGCCCGTTGGCGTCGGTGACGGTGCGGCCCTGGCCGGAGAAATGCGGGTCCAGCGGCGCGTCATGCTGGTCGCGCTTGTGCAGGTAGCGGCCGGCGGCGTTGGCCTGCCACACCTCGATCAGCGCGTTCGGCACCGGCCGGCCATTCTCGTCGAGCACGCGGCCGGTCACGAGGATGCGCTCGCCGATTGGCTCGCCGCCATTGCCGATGGTGAGGTCGTTATCCCCCTCGCGCACGAACTCGGCGCCGAAGGCGGGGCCGGTCACCTCGGACAGCGACTGCGGCAGCGCAATCAGCGGCTGGCCGGGCGAGCGCTTCTGCGTGGAAGCGTAGGGGTCGAAGCGGTATTCGGGCTGGGTGTCCCAGTAGGGACGGCGATATTGGGCAATACGGGTCATGGCGCAGTCTCCTTGTGGTTGGCATGGCAGGACTTTAGGCAACACATAAAGTCATGTAAATTGAGTTTTCTGAGAATTACGATAACTTTCCCGCATGAAAACTGCCGCCCGGCCAGCGCTCGAAATCTTCCGCAACCGCGTGCGACTGCGGCACCTCTACTGCTTCGTGGCGGTGTCGCAGACCCAGCACCTGGGCCGCGCCGCCGACCGCCTGGGGCTGACGCAGCCAGCCGTGTCCAAGACCCTGAGCGAGCTGGAGGAACTGACCGGCACACGCCTGCTGGTGCGCCAGCGCGCCGGTACCGAACTGACCACCGCCGGTACGCGCTTCCTGCGCCACGCGCTGCGCATCCTCGCGGATATCGACGCGGCGGCCGACAGCATGGCCGGCGAGCAGGCGCAGCCCCGCGAGCGCATCCGGCTGGGCGCGCTGCCCAGCGTCGTGCCGGCGGTCCTGACCGATGCCTTGCTGCGCTTTCGCGCCGCGCACCCGGAGGTCGGGCTGGCCGTGCAGACCGGCATGAACCGCGGCCTGATCGACCAGCTCAAGGCCGATGTGCTGGATCTGGTGATTGGCCGCATGGATGACCCGGTGGCCATGGAAAGCCTGTGGTTCGAATCGCTCGGGCCCGACTCGCTGGCCCTGGCGGTACGCCCCGCCCATCCGCTTGCCGCCGTAGCGCGGCCCGCCTTGCTCGACGTGCTGGCATGGCCGCTGGTGGTCCCCGCCGCGGGCTCGATCCCCCGCCACAACACCGAAAGCCTGCTCGCCCGCCATGGCCTGCCCCTGCCGAGCGGGTGCGTGGAAACGTCGGATGCCTATCTCGGACGGCTGCTGGCCCGCCACAGCGATTGCGTGTGGGCCGCGCCGCTCTCCGCCGTACAGCGCGCGGTGGCCGAGGATGAGCTGGTCCTGCTGCCGCTCGACACGCAGGGCACCGAGGAACCGATCGGGCTGCTGCGGCACGGCGACCGCACGCTCAGCCCGATGGCCGAAGCGCTGGCAGACTGCATCCGCGCAGCGGCCAGGCCGCTTACCGCTCAGTGAAAGGTCCTCAGTGAGGGCTCAGTGCGCGGCCACGCCCGCGCTGCCGGGAGTATCGGCACCTGACGCACGGCCGCCGCTGACATGCTTGACCACCAGCGCACCGGCAGCCAGCAATGCCGGCACGGCGAGCAGCGTGAAGATGGTGTCGAAGCCAAGGTGCAGGCGCAGCAGTTCGGCGCCCAGCAACGCCCCGGTGATGCCGCCGAAGCGGCCGATGCCAAGCATCCACGCCACCCCGGTGGCGCGCCCCTGCGTCGGGTAGAACGCTGCTGCCAGCGAAGGCATCGACGACTGCGCGCCGTTCATGGCGGTACCGGCGAGGAAAATCAGCACCCCGAGCAGCACCTGGCTGCCGGCGCCCTGGCCCACGGCGTAGATCAGCACGCCGGTAGCAGCGTAGGTGATGGCGATCACCTTGTTCGGATTGAAGCGGTCCATGAACCAGCCGGCCGCGATGGTGCCGATGCCGCCGCCGAGCGGGAACAGCGCCGTCAGGAATGACGCGTGCTGGATCGAGAAGCCGGCGTCCTTCATCAGCGTGGGCATCCAGCTCGTCAGCAGGTAGAAGATCACCAGGCCCATGAAGTAAGTGCACCACAGCATCGCCGAACCCAGGCGATAGCCGGGCGCCAGCACGGTGCCGACGCCGGAGCGCCCTGCGGGCGCCGGTTCGCCGATGATGAAGGTATCGGCTCCGGCCAGGTCCGCGCCGGTCACGCGCCGCAGCAACCGGCGGATCTGCTCGGCCGGATAGTTGCGCACCACCATGTAGCGCACCGACTCGGGCAGCAGCACCACCAGCAGCAACGCGAGCGCAAGCGGCACGATGCCGCCCAGCAGCAGCACGCTGTGCCAGCCGAAGTGCGGGATCATCGCGGCGGCGACAAAGCCGCCGGCGGCGGAGCCGAGCGGAAAGCCGCAGAACATGGTGTTCACCAGCACCGCGCGGCGGCGTTGCGGCGCGAACTCGGCGGTCAGGGTCACGGCATTGGGCATGGCGGCGCCCAGGCCCAGGCCGGTCAGGAAGCGCAGCACCGTCAGCCAGCCCAGCGTGGGCGCGTAGGCCGTGGCCAGGCTGCAGGCGCCAAAGAAGAACACCGACAGCACCAGCACCTTCTTGCGGCCAATGCGGTCAGCCAGCGGGCCGGCAAAGATCGCGCCGAAAGCGAGGCCGAACAGCGCCGCGCTCATGACGGGCCCGAGGGCAGATTTTTCGATCGCCCAGTCCTGCACCAGCGCCGGTGCGATATACCCGATGGCGGCGGTATCGAAGCCGTCGACGGCAACCACCAGGAAGCACAGCACGAGAATGAGCCACTGGTAGCCAGTGAATCGCTGTCCGTCGATCAGGGCCTGGACGTCGGCGACGCCAGTGTTGGATGGGAGGGATTGAGGCACTGTTGTCTCCGTCTGCCTTGGAATTGCACGGTGCATCTGCGTGCAGGCGCTACCGGGCGCAATGATTTTGTTCTAATAGCGAACTGACGTTCTCTAATTGAACGAATCTTAGGCAACGGGCATCAGGGCCAAGAATTAGCGTTAACCCCGGCAGAAACGTGGAGCCAGGGAAATCGAGATTTGCCAAGAATTTGCCTGCTCTCCCTCTCCTTTCCTGCCCTTTAAGCCATCGGCTGATGCTTTATTGCACGTTTTCGTTGCCGTCGTGCAATTTCCCGGCGGACGCATTTATATGGATAACGAAATTTCATATCCAAAGCGCCAGCTCTCAATTTACATTCGCTGAACTCTATGAAGTCGGGGCCCAAGCAGACAATGCCGATCAGTTAACGACCGTCGTTCCCGTCAGGCCGGAATCTACGCGCCAGCACGCGGGTCAAATGCCTCAAGACTGGCCTCACGATCCGCATCCCAATGCAACGCCTGCTCCTCATCCTGGGTGCCGTGCTGCTTGCCGCCGGTGCCGCATGGCCCTGGCTGTCGAAACTGCCGTTCGACCGCCTTGGCCGCCTGCCCGGCGACATCCATATCGTCCGCGACGGCTTCAGCCTCTACCTGCCCATCACGACCTGCATCCTGGTGTCGGTGGTGGTCTCCATCGTGATCTGGCTCCTGCGGCGCTAGGCGCCGGCCGGCGCCGCGTCGGTGCGGAACACCGCCACCGCCCGCTGCATCTGCAGCGCCTGCTCCCGCAATGACTGCGCCGCGGCCGCGGCCTGTTCCACCAGCGCCGCGTTCTGCTGCGTGACCTGGTCCATCTGCGCCACCGCCTGGTTGACCTGCCCGATGCCGCTGCTCTGTTCGCGCGAGGCCTGGCTGATGTCATCCATCATCGCCGTGACCCGACCGATGGCGGCGACGGTGCCGGCCATGGTCGCGGCAACGTCGAGTGCGAACGTATTGCCCGCGGCCACGCGCTCGCCGGATTGCGAGATCAGCATGCGGATCTCCTTGGCCGAGGCCCCGGCGCGCTGCGCCAGCCCGCGCACTTCGCTGGCCACCACCGCAAAGCCGCGGCCGGCCTCGCCGGCGCGCGCCGCCTCCACCGCCGCATTCAGCGCCAGGATATTGGTCTGGAAGGCAATGCCGTCGATCACCGCGATGATGTCGGCGATGCGCCTGGAGTCGGCGTCGATGGCCTGCATGGTCTGCTGCATGCGGCCGACCGCGTCGCCGCCGGCGCGCGCCGCGGCCGAGGCTTCGCGCGCCAGCGCGCTGGCCTGCGCGGCATTGCCGGCGTTCTGCTGCACGGTCGCGGTCAGTTGCTCCATGCTGGCCGCGGTCTGCTCCAGCGACGACGCCTGCTGCTCGGTGCGCTGCGACAGGTCGATATTGCCCTGCGCGATCTCGCCCGCCGCGGCCAGCACGTTGTGCGCGCCGGCCTTGGTGTCGCCGATCAGCGTGCGCCAGCCGGCCGCCAGCGCCAGCAGATGCCGCTTGATTTCGCTGAGCTCGTCGCGCCCGCGCACCGCAAGCCCCGCGGTCAGGTCGCCGGCATTGATGCGCGCGACCATCGCGGCGACCTCGCGCACGTCGGCGCGCATGGCGCGGCTGAAGCCGATGAACAGGTAGAACGCGGCGCCCACCGTCACCAGCGCAATGCCGGCCAGCCACGCGACCTGACGCGCCTGCGCCGCGGCGCGCTGCGCCAGCATGCCGGCGGCAATCGCGGCGAATTCGCGGCTGGCTTCCGCCACGCCTTCGATAGCGGCGGTGGCTTCGTCGAAATAGGCCCTGGCCTCGATGTCGATGCCGGCCGCGCCCAGCATGCGCACCTGCAGCGTGCGGTGGAAGCGGTCCATCGCGTCCAGCCGTGCCAGCGCGGCATCGATGCGCGTACGGTAAGCGGGTGCTGCCTTGCCGACGCGCGCGATATCGCGCCGGATCGTGTCCAGCCCTGTGCGGATCTGTTCGGCCAGGGCCCCGATCGCCGCCTGCTGCGTCGCATCGGCATAGCCGCCCTGCGCGATGATGCCCGCGCCGCGGCCGCGCGCCAGGGCGCTTTGTTCGGCCAGTTGCGGCATCGGTCCCGTCAGCAGGCTGACCAGGTAGTACGAGCCCACCTCGCTGTCCAGCGCCAGTTGCGAGCGCTCGGCGACGTCGGCGATAAACGCCTGCGTCTGCCGCACCAGCGCGCTGTGGCGCTCGAACAGCGGCCCCGCCGCGGTGCCGAGGCCGGCCCCGCGCAATTGCTGCCAGTCCTGCTCCAGCTGGCGCATGCCGGCCGCCAGTTCAAAGCCGGGATTCTGCGCGAGGCTGCGTGCCAGTGCGGCAAGGTTGGCCGCCGCCTTCTCGTCGGCCTTGTCGAAGGTGGCGCGAAAGGCGGCATTGCCCGACAGCAGCGCATGCGCGGCGCCACGCCGGACCTGGGTCTCGCGCATGAAGTCGAGCGCGTGCCCGACCACCGCGAGCCCGCGGATTTCCTGGCTGGTGGTGTTGCGCGCTTGCACCGCGTCGCGCAGCGCCACGGACAGCGCGCCGACCAGCGGCACCAGGAACAGCACGGCAATCAAGGCCAGCTTGCGGCGGATATTCAGGCGCGCCATCAGGCGCTCGGCGGGAAGGAACAGGGCGGGCATGGAGGGTCGCAGAGGGGCTTGGTTTCCCCCTGCTATCGGCCCGGTTTGGTAGTGCTGAAGCGCAGATGTCAGGGTTTTTGACGATGCGCAAATGCGGTGCGACAAAAGCGCTGAAGTGGGGCAAACGGCGCGCCGATCAGGGGCATGTTGCCCTGCTGGCGGGCCGTTTTCCCGGCATTGCCGGCACGGTTACAGCTGCGCGCCGATCAGCGAGGCCAACCGGTCGCGCAATCGTTCCTGCCATGGACGCTCGAGCCACGCCTCATAGGTCATCGGCCGCGACAGCTTCAGGTCTTCCTCGAAGATGCGCGTCTGCTGCGCCGCAAACGCCGCGTCGAGGATATTGAGCGTGGCCTCGTCATTGAGGCGGAACGAGCGGTTGTCGAAGTTGGTCGATCCCACCGAGACCAGCAGGTCGTCGACGATCAGCACCTTGCAGTGGTACATGGTCGGGGCGTACTCGGCGATCAGCGCGCCGGCCTTCAGCAGGTCGCCCCAGCGCGCGCGCGAGGCCGAGCGCACGGTTTCGGAGTCGATATGCTCGCCCGGCACGATCACCCGCACCCGGACCCCTCTTGCCAGCGCCGCCAGCAGCGCCTTCTCTGTCAGCGCGTCGGGAACGAAATATGCCGCGGACAAATCGATGGTGCGCGCCGCCGCGGTGATCGCCAGGTGGTACATCAGCGCCATGCTCTCGCTGCCGCCCGTCGGCGAGCTGCTGAACATCTGCGCCCGGCCGTTGCCGACCGGCGGAAGTTCGGGGAAGTAGTCGGGGCCGTGCGGCACCGCGCCGCTGATCTTGATCCAGTTGTCGAGGAACACCGACTGCATCTGGCCGACCACCGGACCTTCCACCTCGAAATGCGTATCGCGCCAGTGCCCGGGGTCCTGCGCGTGGCCGGTCCACTCCGGCGCGATGCCGACGCCGCCGGTAAAGCCGATGCGGCCGTCGACCACCAGCACCTTGCGGTGGGTGCGATTGTTGAGCTTGCCGATGGTGTACCAGCGCACCGGATGGTAGCGGCGCACATCCACGCCGGCACGGGTCATCAGTTCGAGCGCGCCCTTGTCGATCTTGGAACTGCCGACCGCGTCCAGCAACACTTTGACGCTGACGCCGGCCCTGGCGCGCTCGGCCAGTGCCTGTGCGAACTCATGGCCGATATCGCCCGACCAGTAGATATACGACTCGAAGTTGATGGTCTTCCGCGCGGCGCGAATCGCGCCCAGCATCGCCGGGAAGATCTCGTCGCCGTTCCTGAGCACGCGGTAGCGGTTGCCGTCGACCACCGGCGGGCCCAGCAACACCCCCAGTTCGCGCGCGAACTGCGGGTCTTCCACGCTGTAGACGCGGTCGAGGCGGCGCTCGATGCGCTTCTCGCCGCCGACCAGGTTGTAGGCGACGATGCCCGCCAGGGCAAGCAACACGATGGCGGCGGCAAACGCGAACATGCGGCCCCTAGTTCGAAACCTGGGAAAGACGCGGCGGATCACGCAGGCACCATGATATGGGGCGCGCGGTTGCCCGCGGCGGAGGTAAGTGGCCGATACAGGATAGGCGTTATCGGCGCGCTTGTGGCATCCGGCCAGCGCCGCGCTCGCGCGGCACGGGCGCCCGTTCGACCATGCCGGCGGTCGGGATGGCCTGGCGCATGGCCTCGGCGAACAGCCGCAGCCTGGCCGGATAGAAGCGCGCATGCGGATAGACCAGGTAGATCGGCAGCGGATCGGCCTGCCATTGCGGCAGCAGATGCAACAGCCGGCCGCTGGCGATGTCGTCGGCAAAGATCCACGACGAGCCGACGGCAACGCCCAACCCCAGCCGGGCCGCCGCATGCAGCGCGTACAGGCTGTCCGTGCTCATGCGCGGCGCGAACGACAGGCCGTGACTTGCGTCGGTTTGCAGGTTCCGCAGCACGATCTCGTTGCGATAGAACGTGCGCAGCGCCAGCCAGGGCAGGCCTTCCAGGTCTTGCGGACGGCGCGGCAGCGGCTTGCCGTCGAACAGCGACGGTGCGGCGATGACCGCGCGCGGCACGTCGGCCAGGCGCACGGCGACCAGGCCGGGTTCATGCACCTCGCCCACGTGGATCGCGCAATCGATGGCCTCGGCGATGAAGTCCGGGGTGCGGTCGTGCAACAGCCATTCCACCGCGACCTGCGGATATTGCCGCAGGTAGTCCGCCAGCGGGCCCACCAGCACCTCCTGCCCGAACGCGTGCGGCACCACCACCCGCAGCGTGCCGCTGGGGGCGTGGCCCACGCCGCGCAAGTCGGCCTCGAAGCGGGCCCAGTCGGCCACCAGTTCGCGCGCGCGCTCGTAGCAGCGCGCGCCGTCCTCGGTCAGCTTCATTGCATGCGTGGACCGCTGCAGCAGGCGCACGCCCAGTTGGCGCTCCAGCGTCTGCAGGCGCCGGCTGATGGTGGGCTGGGTGGTCTGCAGCTGCGCGGCGGCCAGCGACAGGCTGCCGGCCTCGACGATGCGCACGAAGGTCTGCATCAGGTCGATCCGGTCCGCGCCGGGCGCGCCACGGGCGGCGGCAGGGGCGGTGGTCGGGTTGGCGGCTGGCTGGCCTTTCATACGCGTCTCGTATAGCCATTGTTCACCCCGCACGTCTACCAGAATCGGCGCGCGTGGACAACACTTCGGGCCATCCCAACCCCTTTGCGAATCGCGCAAACCCGCCATGTCCCCTGTTCCCGCAACCTCGCCCGCCGCCACGCTGGCCGACCCGGCCGTGCCAGCGCGGCTGGTCCTGCTGCTCGCCACCGGCGCCGGCCTGTCGGTGGCCTCGCTGTACTACAGCCAGCCCATGCTCGGCGTGATGGCTCCCGACCTGCACGCCACTGATGCCACCGCCGGCGCCATCCCCACCCTGACGCAGCTGGGCTATGCGCTGGGCATCCTGCTGCTGGCGCCGCTGGGCGACCGCTATGACCGCCGCCATATCATCGTGGCCAAGGCGGTGGCGCTGGTCGGCGCGCTGCTGCTGGCGGGCCTGGCGCCCGGCATCGGCATGCTGCTGGTGTCGAGCCTGGTGGTGGGCCTGTCCGCCACGCTGGCGCAGGACATCGTGCCGGCCGCCGCCGCGCTGGCGCCGGCCGCGCAGCGCGGCAAGGTGGTCGGCACCGTGATGACCGGGCTGCTGCTGGGCATCCTGCTGTCGCGGGTGGTCAGCGGCTTCGTCGCCGCGCACTTCGGCTGGCGCGCGATGTTCATGCTGGCGGCGGCCAGCATCGCCGCGGTGGCGCTGGTGGCGCGGCGCCAGCTGCCGCGCTTTGCCCCGGCCACGACGTTGCCGTATCGGGCCCTGCTGGCCTCGCTGGCGGCGCTGTGGCGCCAGCATGGCGCGCTGCGCCGAGCGGCGCTGGCGCAGGGGCTGCTTTCGGTGGGCTTCAGCGCGTTCTGGTCGACGCTGGCGGTGATGCTGCATGGCGCGCCGTTCCACCTGGGCAGCGAGGCCGCCGGCGCGTTCGGCCTGGCCGGTGCCGCCGGCGCGCTGGGTGCGCCGCTGGCCGGCCGGCTGGCCGATCGCGGCGGTCCGGAACGGGTGACCCGCGCGGGCGCGGCGCTGGCGGCGCTGTCGTTTGCCGCCATGCTGCTGACGCCGCTGGTGCCGCCGCAGGCGCAGCTGTGGCTGATCGGCGCCAGCGCCATCGGCTTCGACCTGGGGGTGCAGGTGGCGCTGGTCGCGCACCAGACCATCGTCTATGGCATCGACCCGGGCGCGCGCAGCCGCCTCAATGCCGTGCTGTTCGTCTGCATGTTCACCGGCATGGCCGCCGGCGCTGCGCTCGGCAGCCTGGTGCTGGCGCGCTTCGGCTGGACCGGCGTGGCCGCGCTGGCCACCGCCGCGGCGCTGTCCGCGCTGGCGGTGCGGTTGATGCCGCAGCGCGCGGCGCAGTAAAGCCCCTAGTAAGCCGGAACCAGCCCTATGCCGCGGGCGCGGCCCCTTCGCCGGGCGTGCCCGCCTCATCGCCCTGCGCCGGCGCCAGCGGCACCTCCACCGTCAGCGCCGTGCCGCCGGGCGCCGAGCGGATCTGCAGCCGGCCGCCGATCGCCGCGGCGCGCACCTGCATATTGCGCAGCCCGCGACCGCCGCGCGTGGCCGCGGCATCGAAGCCGCGGCCGTCGTCGGCCAGTGTGATGCGGATCTCCTGCGCGTCCGCCTGGGCGGTCACGGTCAGCGTGCGCGCCGCCGCATGCTGCAGCACGTTGGTAACGCCTTCCAGCAGCAGGTATTGCAGCTCCTGCACCTTGCGCGCGGAGAAATGCGGCAGCACGGGCAGGCGTTCGACCTCCCAGCGGATTTCCAGCCCGGCATCGGCGATGCGCGGCCCCAGCCGGTAGCGCAGGTTGCCCAGTACCGCCGCCAGGTCGCCGCCAGTGTCCTGCATCGCATCGATGGAAAGCTTGAGCGAATCCAGCGCATGCCGCACCTGCGTGGCCACCTCCGGGCCGCTGGCCTTGCCGGACTCCAGCATCGACAAGGTCGTGACCAGCTGGCTGCCCAGCCCGTCGTGCATGTCGCGCAGGATGCGGCCGCGCTCGCGCAGCGCGGTTTCCTCGGCGGCAATCTTCTGCGTGCGCGCGAAGGCCGCGCGCAGTTGCGCCTCACGCTGCGCGACGCGCTCGGTCAGCACCTGGTTGGCGTCCTGCAGGCTCTGCACCGCGCTGGTGTAGCGTTCCACCAGCATCCATGCCATCACCACGCTGAACGGCACCGAAACATAGCGGGTCATCGAATGGACCCAGTAATAGTCGCCGGTCAGCCAGACCTTGATCCAGTCCGCCAGGAACAGCACCGCCGACACGCCCACGGTGACGGCCAGCAGCGTCGCCTCGCGGCTGGGCCGGCGCAGCGCGCCCCACACCATCGCGCCGGCCACGGTCAGGATGATGCCCACCTTGACCAGCCAGCTCAGCGGAAACACCAGCGGATGGCTGGAGATGGCGGCCAGCGGCGCAAGCACCGGCAGCGCCAGCCACAGGTAGGCGTCGAGGGTGCGATGCAGCCAGCGCCACGGCACCCGGATCACCAGCAGGCAGAACCTGGCAATGGCGCCCAGGAACACTTCGCGCGCGGCGGCGACGATATAGCCGCGCACTTCCGCCGGGATGGCGAGGTCATCGACGAAGTAGTCGAGCAGGCGCACGCTCCATGCCACCTCGGCCAGCCCGTACAGGCCGAACAGCGGATCGCGCTGGCGCCACCAGATCAGCAGCGCCAGCCCGCCCAGCACCACGCTCAGCACCGCCGCGATCAGCGGGCCGACCACGCGCAGCAGGAAGGCCCGCTCATACTGCGCGCGCACCTCGGCGGCCGGACCCACCGTCACCGGCAGCAGGCCCGAGCGCGCATAGGCGCGCGCGGCCACGGTGATGCGCAGCAGGTTGCCGTGCGTGTTGGCCAGCTCGGGCGGCACCGCCACGTAATACGGGCGTTTGGCCAGCGCCGACGCCGGCGCGTCCAGGCGCCCGCCGGCGGCGATCAGCACGCCGTTGAGGCGCACCTCGTAGCTGCCGCCGGCCCAGGGCACGAACAGCCCGCCGGGCGCCGCCGCGGGCCAGTTGCGGTCGAAGCGCAGTTCGTAGACCACGGTGCCGGACTTGCCCGGCATCACCCGGTCCCAGTAGTCCGGCAGCGCCAGCGCGCGCGCCGGCAGCACGGTGCCGTCGGCGAGTGTGGCCGAGCGCGTGGCCTCCGCCAGCGCCATGGTGTCCGCCGCCGCCATGCCGGGCAGCAGCAGGCTGGCCCACGCCAGCAGCAGGGCCAGCACGGGGCGCAGGGATCGCGGCCACGACGGCATGGTGCGTCTTACAGGGACTTGAGCAGGCCGAGCTTGGCCGCCTCGAACACGGCCTCGCCGCGCGAGCGCACCGCCAGCTTGCCGTAGATGTTCTTGATATGCGATTGCACGGTATGCACGCTCAGCCCCAGGTAGCGCGCGGTTTCGGCGTAGGTATAGCCGCGCGAGATCAGGTCCAGGATCTCGTTCTCGCGCACCGACAGCACTACCGCGCCAGGGCCCGCGCCGGGGCCCGCATCGCGCGCCGCCGCCTCCGGCGGCGCGCCGCGCAGCCGGTTCACCACCTGGCGCGCGATCAGCGGGCTCATCGGCGAGCCGCCCGCGCGCAGTTCGCCGATCGAGGCGGCGATGCGGTCGGTGGTTTCATCCTTGAGCAGGTAGCCGATGGCGCCGGCCTCGATGCTGGCCAGCACATGCTGGTCGTCGCCGAACACCGTCACGACCATGCAGTCGCAGGCGGGATAGCGCTCGCGCGCGTTGCGGATCACGTCGATGCCGCTGCCGTCGGGCAGGCCGAGGTCGCACAGCAGCACGTCGGGCTGGTGCTGCGCCAGCCACGCCAGCGCCTCCGCCACGGTCGAGGCGCAGCCCGCCACCACGGCATCCGCTGCATGCAGCTCGACGGCCTGCGCCAGCCGGCGCAGCGCCAGGGGGTCGTCTTCGACGATGAGGACTCTTGTTGTGCTTGCCATGCCTGTATTCCCGAGCCACGCCGCGATGCGGGCCCCTCCCCAGTGTTGCCGCGCGGTGCGCTGGCCGGGCAGGTTGCGCCGGCACGACGGCGGATTCTGACATATCCCGTCCGCGCGCGGACGGCCCGGCGGGCCCGTTCAGGGTAAACGCCGCCGCCCGTACCCATCGCACGGCCGCATGCCGTTGCCCATCCCATATTCAGGGGAGGCGGCGCGCCGGGGCTGGTGCGCTGCGCAACAATTACTGGCGCTCCCGTTCGGGTCGTAGCGTTCCAGACCCGTTCGGGGGATGCCAGCCTGATCTTCCCGACCGTTGCAGCGCTTTTGGCAGTTCTGTTGGATTTTGCAAGATGTACGCATACAATGCCCCGGCGTCAGCCGATAGAGCTGGCGGACCTGGAGAAGAAGCAAAATGCAGACGGGAAAACTGATGGCAGGGCTGGTCCTGGCCGGGATGCTGGCCGGTTGTGAATCGATGGATGGCGCGATGTCCTCCATCAGCGGCGTGCTCGACGGCACCGGCGACGTGCTCAGCGGCGACTTCCGCATGCTGGCCGACCCCAAGCCGGCTTCGCTGGGCGACATCTGGACGGACTGGAAGAAGAACGAAATCACGGCGAAGAAGAAGTGGGACGCGCAGGCCATCCTGGTGTCGGGCACGGTCTCGCGCATCACCAAGGTCGATGGCCTGAGCATCACGGACGACACCATCGCGGTCTACTTCAAGGATTCGGTCAATCCGCAGTGCACCGGCAAGGCGCTGATGCGCGATGCGATGCTGGTCAACCAGAAGAAGATCAGCAACCTGCAGACCGGGGACAAGATCAACGTGACCGGTGTGCTGGCGACCAGCGATGCCGAGTCGGCCAACAGCAGCAACAAGGAATGCTATTTCGCCTTCGCCAAGTCGAAGATCGAAGCGGCACCGGCAAGCACGGCCGCCCCGTCGAAGGCCTCCACCGGCACCAAGTCGAAAGCGACCAAGACCAGCAAGAAATAAGCCGTCCCGCGCGGAACGCGCGCCGGCGGCCGGCATGAACCGGTCGCCGGGCTCGATGCCCCCTGTGCCTGCTGCGCCGCGTGCGGGCCACGCCACACGCTGCCGCCAAGACTGCATCCCTTACACGCTCTGAAACCGTTGCACGGACAGTCCGTGCGCCCGGCTCCCGTGCGCCGGGGCCCGCGAGGCCATCGGCCGCACGGTACGAATCTTGCCCCTTGCTGATATCCGCCCGCGGTGCCGGCGCAACTTTGCCCCGGTTTCCGCACATGGGCGCTACCTTGTCAGGAAACCAGCATGGGCTACTACTACGATGAGCGTGAAGCGCGCGACCAGCGCGAGCGCCGCCAGGCATGGGACGACGATGACTGGCAGCCGGAATCGGAACGCGACCGCTGGCAGGCGCAGCGCCGACGCCAGCAAATGACTCCGGGCCAGACCAGCTACGGCGGCCCCGCCCGCCCGGCCCGGGAATTCAATGAGCAGTACGGCGCCAGCCGCTACCCCGACTATCCCCGCGAGGGGCGCTACGGCAGCGACCTGCGCTATGGCCTGAACGGCGGCTACGGCTGGGAACGCGCCGGCGAATGGCGCGACCCGCAAGCCTGGCAGCGCGACGACGAATACGCGGAGCAGCAATGGCGCCAGAGCACCGAACGCGCCCGCGAGCCGCGCGAGCGTTATCAGTCGCGCGAGCGCTATGAGGGCCGCGGATCATCCCGCGACGAAGGCCGCGAGCGCTACTTCAGCGACCTGCGCAGCGACCGCCGCTACTGGACCGACCCGGACGACGACGAAGAGGAAGAACACCGCTACACGGTGCAAAGCCACAGTCCGGGCTACCGCCAGTACGCACAGCGGCGCGGCTGGGAGACCGATGAAGATCGCGACGACGATCGCGATGACGACCGCGAGCACGGCATGCTTTACAACCTGGGCCGCCGCATCGGCGAAGTGGTGGGCGACTGGTTCGGCACGCCCGACGAGCGCGAACGGCGCTCCGGCCCGCGCGGCTACCAGCGCAGCGACGAGCGCATCCGCGACCAGATCTGCGAGCGGCTCAGCTACGCGCGCGGCGTGGACGTCAGCGATGTCAGCGTCGACGTCAATGACGGCGTGGTATCGCTGACCGGCACCGTGCGCGACCGCGGCCAGAAGTACTACATCGAGGACATGGCCGACGGCACCTACGGTGTCAAGGACGTCAACAACGACATCCGCGTGCGCCGCGACAGCGAGCGCCACGGCGAGTCGTCCGGCGTTACCCGCAGCGCGGGCAGCACAGGCAGCACAGGCAGCACAGGCAGCACAGGCAGCACCAGCAGCTCCAGCAGCTCGCCGGGCTCGGGCAGCGCTACCGCCACCACCGGCGGCAGCACCACCAGCACCACGACGGGCAGCACCTGGCGTGCATAAAGGCCAGCAGCCGGCGGAAATCTTCCGCCGGCTTTTTTTGATCACGCCACCGCCCACACCGCCCGCACCGCATGCCCGCGTCCAGGCTGAAGATCGCCACCTTCAACATCAACGGCATCCGCAGCCGCGTGGGTGCGCTGTGCCACTGGCTCGCGCGCGAAGCGCCGGACATCGTCTGCCTGCAGGAACTGAAGACCGCCGACGAGAGCTTTCCGGCCCGCGAGATCCGCGACGCCGGCTATGGCGCAATCTGGCATGGCCAGAAATCCTGGAACGGCGTCGCCATCCTGGCGCGCGGCGCGGAGCCGGTCGAAGTGCGGCGCGGACTGCCCGGCGATCCTGACGACAGCCACAGCCGCTACCTGGAGGCGGCGGTCGCCGGCATGCTGATCGGCTGCCTCTACCTGCCGAACGGCAATCCGCAGCCCGGTCCCAAGTTCGACTACAAGCTGGCCTGGTTCGAACGGCTGATCGCGCATGCGCAGGAACTGTTCGACAGTGGCCACCCGGTGGTGCTGGCCGGTGACTACAACGTGGTGCCGACCGACCAGGACATCTACAACCCGCGCTCGTGGCGCAAGGACGCGCTGCTGCAGCCGGAAAGCCGCGAGGCCTACGCGCGCCTGCTGGCGCAGGGCTGGACCGACGCGCTGCGCCAGCACCATCCCGATGCGCCGATCTACACCTTCTGGGATTACTTCCGCCGGCACTGGCAGACCAACTCCGGCCTGCGCATCGACCACCTGCTGCTGAGCGCCGAGCTGGCGCCGCGGCTGCGCGACGCCGGCGTCGATCGCTGGGTGCGCGGCGAGGACCATCCCAGCGACCATGCGCCGGCATGGGTGGTGCTGGGCCCGGCGGCGCGGCGCAAGCGCGCGGGCTAGCCCGCGGCCTCGGCCACCAGCTTGTCGCGGATAAAGCCCAGGAAGGCGCGCACGCCCTCCGGCAGCGTGCGGCCCGCCAGCGTCTGCAGTTCGATCGCCCGGCTGCGCATGCCGCGTTCGCGGATGGTGGCGGCATGCAGCTCGCCGCGGCGCAAGCGGTCGCCCACGGTCACGCTGCCCGAGATCGACAGGCCGCCGCCGTGCAGCACGAAGCTGGTCAGGGTCTCGAAGTGGTTCGTCACCAATACCGGCTCGAACACCATGCCGCGCTCGCCACAGGCCAGGTCGAACAGCTGGCGCACGGTGTTGTCGCCCTCGGGCAGCGCCAGCGGGTACGGCTGCATCTGCGCCAGCGTGACGCTGCGAAAGCGCGCCAGCGGATGGTCCGGGCGCATGATGGCGATCACCGGCGCGGCCTGCCGGTGGGCGATGCGGATGCCCTGCTCGGCGGCGCGGCTGTAGGTGATGCCGATATCCGCGTCGCCATGCAGCACGATGCCGGTCACATCCGCCGGCGGCGCCACGCGCACGTGGAACTGCAGGCCCGGATAGCGCTGGCGGAACTCGGCGATGATGCGCGGCAGGAACTCGATCGCAAAACCGGCGGAACTGGCCACGCGCACCCGGCCGCGGCGCAGGCCCTGCAGCGCGGCGATCTCGGACACCACGCGGTCGGCTTCCAGCGCGCCGCGCAGTGCGTAGGCCGCCAGCAGCTCGCCGGCGGCGCTGGCCACCATGCCGCGCGGGCGACGGTCGAACAACGGCACGCCGAGCAGGGCCTCGAGCGCGGCGACCTGCCGGCTCACCGCCGACACGGTGACATTGAGCCGCTGCGCCGCCTCGGTCAGCGAGCCGCTGCGGACCACTTCCAGGAAATAGCGCAGCGAGGTGTCCTGCAGGCGATGCGACAACATGGGGGCGGGCTCCGGTCGGTTTGCGTTTTACGCAAGGATATTTGAAAAAATCGTCGATTGCGGGAAAGCACGGGTCGCTCGTATGCTTTCCCCACACATCACCGGAGACCTCGCGCCATGGCGACTGCCCAGACTCCCGCTACCTCGACCAACCCGATCACCGAGCTCGATGCCGTTGCGCTGTCGCGCGCCATCCATGCGCGCGACGTCTCCTGCGTGGAAGTGCTCGATGCCTTCCTCGACCAGGTCGACCGCCACAACCCCCGCGTCAACGCCATCGTCGCCGCGGTGGACCGCGACACGCTGCGCGAGCAGGCGCGCGGACTCGACCACGAACTGGCGCGCGGCGCCAGCCGCGGTCCGCTGCACGGGTTCCCGCAGGCGCCCAAGGACATCAGCCCGGCCGCGGGCATGGTCACCACCAAGGGCTCGCCGATCTTCGCCGGCCAGGTCAGCGACGCCGATGCCGTGATCTTCGAGCGCATGCGCGCCAGCGGCGCGGTCTTTGTCGGGCGCACCAACTCGCCAGAGTTCGGCCTCGGCGGCCATACCTACAACCCGGTCTACGGCACCACCCGCAACGCCTTCGACCCCACCCGCTCCGCCGGCGGCAGCAGCGGCGGCGCCGCGGTGGCGGTGGCGCTGCACATGCTGCCGGTGGCCGACGGCTCGGACATGATGGGCTCGCTGCGCACGCCTGCGGCGTTCAACCATGTCTATGGGCTGCGCACCTCGGTCGGCTGCGTGCCGCACGGCCCGGGCGACGAAGTGTTCTTCCAGCAGTTCAGCGTGGCCGGGCCGATGGCGCGCAACGTGCCGGACCTGGCGCTGCTGCTGTCGGTGCAGGCCGGCTTCGATGCACGGCTGCCGCTGACGCGCCGCACAGAGGCGCCCGGCACCTTTGCGCTGCCGCCCGAACGCGACTGGACCGGCGTGCGCATCGGCTGGCTCGGCGACCTGGGCGGGCACCTGCCCACCGAGGCGGGCCTGCTCGACACCTGCGTGCAGGCGCTGGAGCACTTGCGGACGCTAGGCTGCACCATCGACGCGGCGCTGCCGGACTTCGACCTGGAACGGCTGTGGCGCGCCTGGATCGACCTGCGCAGCTTCTCGGTAGCTGGTGCCAATGCGGCCCTGTACCGCGACCCCGCCAAGCGCGCGCAACTCAAGCCCGAGGCGGTCTGGGAAATCGAACGCGGCCTGGCGCTGCCGGGCACGCGCGTGTACGAGGCCATGGCCGAACGCAGCGCGTGGTACCAGGCGCTGCGCGCGCTGTTCGAACGCTTCGATTACCTGGTGCTGCCGGCCGCACAGGTGTTCCCGTTCGATGCCGGCTGGGACTGGCCGCATGCCATCGACGGCCGCGACATGGACACCTACCACCGCTGGATGCAGGCGGTGGTGCCGGCCACCATGGCCGGGCTGCCGGCGCTGGCCGCGCCCGCCGGCTTCGGCCCGCAAGGCCTGCCCGCCGGTATCCAGATCATCGGCCCGGCGCAGGCCGACGCCGCGGTGCTGCAGCTGGGCCATGCCTACGACCAGGCCGGCGGCTTTTCGCGCGTGCGCAGCCCCTGGCTGGGCTGAGCCCCGCCGCCCGTCGATTCCGCTTGCCCCCATTCTCATAACTGCCGCTGGAGTGCCACGATGACTGCAATGCCCCCGAAGCTGTTTCTCGCCTGCGCCACCGCCGTGGCCGCGGCGCTGTCCGCCGCGCCCGCCGCGCAGGCGCAAACGTGGCCGGAGCGTCCGCTGCGGCTGGTGGTGCCGTTCGCCGCCGGCGGCGCCACTGACGTGCTGGGCCGCCTGCTGGCAGTCGGCCTCGGCGAAAAGCTCGGCCAGTCGGTGGTGGTCGAGAACAAGCCCGGCGCCAGCACCGTGATCGGCGCCACCCAGGTGGCCAAGGCCGCGCCCGACGGCTACACGCTGTTGCTGGCAGCCAGCACCACGCTGACGCTGAACCCCGCGATCCGCCAGCAACTGGGCTATGACCCGATCAAGAGCTTCACCCCGCTCGGCCTGATCGCCGACATGAGCCTGGTGCTGGTGGCCAACCCCGATACACAGATCGCCACGCTCAAGGACCTGGTGACGCAGGCCAAGGCAAACCCGGACAAGTTCTCCTATGGCTCGTTCGGCACCGGCTCGTCGG
Organism: Cupriavidus phytorum; assembly: GCF_003254285.1. Taxonomy (NCBI): domain Bacteria; kingdom Pseudomonadati; phylum Pseudomonadota; class Betaproteobacteria; order Burkholderiales; family Burkholderiaceae; genus Cupriavidus; species Cupriavidus phytorum. The sequence goes on along the minus strand of NZ_QKZN01000001.1, from coordinate 124,632 downwards.
TGCATTTCGGCGCGGAGATGCTCAAGGCCGCCACCGGCATCCGCATGGTGCACGTGCCGTTCAACGGCAGCGCCCCCAGCCTGACCGCGCTCGCGGGCGGGCAGGTGCCGGTGGCCGTCGATACCGTGGTGGCAACCCTGCCGCTGATCAAGGGCGGCAAGATCCGGCCGGTGGCGGTGCTGTCGCCGCAGCGCCTGCCGGCCTTGCCGCAGGTGCCGACCGTCGCCGAAAGCGGCTACCCCGGCTTCCAGATGGGCACCTGGTTCGCGCTGCTGGCACCCGCCGGCCTGCCCGCGCCGGTGCAGCAGAAGCTGGAAAAGGCGCTGGCCGACGTCGCCAACGCGCCCGCCACCAAGGCGCGCATGGTCGAGCTGGCGTTGACGCCGGCTTATGGCAATGGGGCGGCGGTGAAGGCGCGGGTGGAGAAGGAACTGCCGGAGATGCGGGCGGTGGCGGCGCGCGCGGATATCCGCGCCGAGTAGCGAGGGCAGCGCGCACTCAGCGCCGCTCGCCATCCACATGCGCCGCGAAGCCCACGGCTTGCGGCGCCACTTCCTCGCGTAGCGTGAGTTGCGGGATCAGGTAGTCTCCGCCGTTCTGCCGCCGGAACGGAATCGGTGCGGTCGTCCCCAGCGCATCCAGACGCTCGCCCAGCTCCTCGCGGATTTGCGCAAAGCGCGCCTCATCAACCTTGCTGGTCCGATACACCAGATACGGCGGCAGCACGTCAAACCCGGGGTAATGCAGGATGCCGTGGTGGATCGGGAACAGGATGTCGTCGATCGGGCCGTTGATGCCGCGCGCGCTGTAGTGCGATTCCCAGCCGCCAGTCGTGACGATCAGCATGGCGCGCTTGCCCGCGAGCGTGCCTTCGCCATAGCGGTCGCCCCAACGCTGGTCCGAGTGCTCGCCGACGCCGTAGGCAAAGCCATAGGCATAGACGCGCTCGACCCAGCCCTTCAGGATGGCGGGCATCGAGAACCACCACAGCGGGAACTGCAGGATCACGGTGTCGGCCCAGCGCAGCTTGTCCTGCTCGCGCGCGATGTCGTCGCTCTGCAGTCCGTTGTCGAAGGCGTGCTTCGAATCCAGCGACGGGTGGAACGGCGCGTCGGTGTTGGGAAACTTCGAATCCGCGGCGTCCAGCTGCGGCTTCCACTGCATCGCATACAGATCCGAGACCTGGACTTCGTGGCCGGCGTCGCGCAATCGCTGCACGGCAAAGTCGCGGATGGCGCCGTTGAGCGAGCGCGGTTCGGGGTGGGCATAGACCAGCAGTACTTTCATTTCGGTGGCTTCACAAGTGTTGGTGAAGCCAGCATAGGCCGCGGTCCGGTATATTAGAAATGAATATCCGATATTTCAGGTATTGTCATGACTAATTCCGCGGCCAGCCTCAGGCGGCTCGACCTGAACCTGCTGCTGACGCTCGACGTGCTGCTGTCCGAGCACAACGTGACCCGCGCGGCCGAGCGGCTGCATCTGTCGCAGCCCTCTGTCAGCGTCCACCTGGCCCGGCTGCGCGACCACTTCGGCGATCCGCTGCTGCTGCCGGGCGCGCGCGGCATGCGCCCCACCGCCAGGGCGGAAGCGCTGCGCGAGCCGTTGCGCCAAGCGCTGGCGGCACTGGCGCAGGCGGTTTCCGCCGACACACCGTTCGACCCCGCCACGTCGACCCATACCTGGCGCGTGGCGGCGACCGACTATGGCGAATCGACCATCGTGCTGCCCGCGCTGCAGGGGCTGCGCAAGTCCGCGCCCGGCGCGCGGCTGGCCGTGGTCGAGATGGTGCCGACGCGCATCGCCCGGCAGGCCGAACGCGCCGAGCTGGACCTGGCCTTCCACACCACCGACGGCTCGCCGCCGGCGCTGCACCGGCGCGCGCTGTTCACCGAGCGCTATGTGCTGGCGGGCCGCGCCGGCCATCCGCGGCTGAAGCGGCGGCCCACGCTGGCGCAGTTCTGCGCGTTGGAGCACGTGATGGTGTCTCCGGACGGCGGCGGCTTCCTCGGCGTCACCGACGAGGCACTGGCCCGCGCCGGGATGCAGCGGCGCGTGGTGCTGTCGGTGCCGCACTTCCTGTTTGTCACGGCGGCGCTGGCCAGCACCGACCTGGTGGCAATGCTGCCCGAGCGGCTGGTGCGCGGCGCCCCGGCACTGCGCGCGGTGGCGCCCCCGGTGGAAGTGCCGGGCTACGAAATGTCGATGCTGTGGCCCGAGCGCGTGCACCGCGATCCGGCGCACCGCTGGCTGCGTGAACACATCGCCACATCGGTTTAAGCCCTGCCGTCATCACGCTTTGCATACAAAACTGGAATACAATCAGCGCTTTCAACGTTGCGGCATGGTCATGCCCCTGCCGCCCAGTTTTGGAGGAGATCATGACGTTTTCGGAAACCGGCCTGACGTCCCGCCACGTGGCCGCGCTCGCGCCGATCGAGGACTACCTGCAGGGCCATATCACCGGCAAGGCCGAATTCATGTACAAGGCCTTCGCGGCGGACGCGCGCATCGTCTCGTTCCGCGACGGCAAGCTGCACTCGCTGACGGTCGAGGAATTCGCCACGGCGCGCTGCCCCGGCCATCCGGCCGCGGACGAGGCGCAACGCAAGCGCTTCATCACGCAGTTCGACGTGGTCGGCAACGCCGGCGCGGCCAAGGTGGTGCTGGAATACCCGGGCGTGACCTTCACCGACTACATGACGCTGCTCGAGATCGACGGCGTCTGGAAGATCGTCAACAAGACCTTCAGCGCCGCGGCGCGCTGAGTCCGGCCTTCATCCCAGGCATGCCGCGGCTCAGGCCGGCAACACCGCTGTCGCTTCGATTTCGAACAGCATGTTGTCCAGCGCCAGCCGCGGCACCGGGATCAGCGTGCACGCCGGCGTCGGCCGGTCGCCCCACATCTCGCGCAGCGCCGCGCCGAAGGTGCGCAGGCGGTCGTGCGAATGGTCCACCACCAGCACCGTAAGCTTGGCCACGTCGCCGACGTCGGCACCGGCCGCCTGCAGCGCAATGCGCAGGTTCTGCATGGCACGCGCCACCTGGCGCGGAAAATCGAGCGGCAGGCAGCCCGCCGCATCTTCGCCGCCCTGCCCCGAGACATAGACGATGCGGACCGGGCCTTCGACCAGGGCCACGTGCGAATAGCCGTTGGGCCGCGGGTCATACAGGCCGTCGGGATTAAGCAGGCTCAGCGAGTCATTGGGACGGGCGAAGGGCACGGTCGGCGTGACCGGCAACGCGGGCATGGCGGGCGAGCGTAGGGACGAGGGCGAGAACGGAAACATGGTCATCGGCTTGTGGAAGGCATCTCGGACAGAGGAGCCGCCAGTATCAAACCTCAAGTTAGGTTAAGGTCAAGCGCGGCCATGGTGTTAGCATGGGCATTCCTGCGTTCCAACGTTGCAGCACTGCCTGCCCTTCGCCATGGCTTCCAAGCAACCGCCCGTCACGCCGCGCCGGCGCCGCGCCGCGCCCGCGGAAGAACTGCTCTCCGTCGGTGAAGTCGCGGCGCGCACCGGCATTGCCGTGTCCGCCCTGCATTTCTATGAAGCCCGCGGCCTGATCGCCAGCACCCGCAGCGGCGGCAACCAGCGCCGCTATGCACGCGCCGTGCTGCGGCGCCTGGCGGTGATCCGCGTGGCCCAGCGCATGGGTCTGCCGCTGGCGGTGATCGCCGACGCCATGCAAAAGCTGCCCGATGGCCGCGCGCCCACCGTGGCGGACTGGCGCAAGCTGTCCGCCAGCTGGCGCGACGATCTAAACGAACGGATCCGCACGCTGACGCAATTGCGCGACCAGCTCGACGGGTGCATCGGCTGCGGCTGCCTGTCGCTGAAGGCGTGTCCGTTACGCAATCCGCAGGACGCGCTGGCGGGAGAAGGGCCGGGACCGCATTTTGCGGAGTGAGTCCGCGCGGCCGAACCGTTGCACCGTTACTTGAAGGTCTCCAGGTACGCCAGCAGGTCGGTGATCTGCTGATCGTCGCCCAGTCCCCAGAAGCGCATCTTCGTGCCCGGCACCACCTTGCCGGGCGAACGGACGAAGGCGCGCAGCGTGTCGTGCGACCACACTACCTTCGATGCGCGCATCGCGTCCGAATACTGGAAATCCGTGGTGCTGCCGGCGGTGCGGCCGTAGATGCCGTTCAGTTGCGGACCAAAGCCCGCGCGCGCGTTGCGCCCGACGTGGTGGCACGAGGCACAGCGCGTCGCAAACAACGCCTTGCCGGCCTGGAGATCAGCGGCGGCGGTTGCGGCGGTGGGAATGGCGGTGGAAGCGATCAGTGCCAGCAGGGTGGCAACGGTACGGCGCATGTGCAGCTTGGATGGAAAATACCTGGGGAAGGGTTGGCATGATACATCCCGCGCCGGCACGCGGCGGCCTGACCGGGGGTTACACCGCGTCACACTTGCAACACTTCGCGCGCCCCATATTACAGCCCGCCCCCCTACAGTGAGCCCATGTCCAACGCCCCTTGGGAGGCAGCCATGAAACGAATCATCGCAATGGCGGTAGCAGGTGGTGCAATGCTGGTGGCCAGCGCTGGTGCTTACGCCGGTGTGAATATCGATATCGGCATCGGCGTGCCTGGCGTGGTGGTGGCGCAGCCGGCGCCGGTCTACCATCCGGCCCCGGTCTATGCGCCAGCGCCGGTGTATGCACCCGCCCCCGTGGCCTACGCACCGCGCCCGGTCGTGGTGGCGCCGCGGCCGGTGGTGGTGGCACCGGTGCCGGTGCGCTACGACAATGACCGCGGCTATCGTCGCGCCTACTATCGCGGGTATTACCGCGAAGGCTACCGCGACGGCTACCACGACCACCGCCGCGAACGGCGCGGGCGCGAGTGGGCGCACCGCCATGGCGACCACGACGACCACGGCCGCGGCCACGGGCGCCGCTGGGACTGAGCCCCGCCACGGCACGGCGGGCCGGGCGGCCACCGGCCGCAGCGTCCGCCTGCAAGGATTCGCCAGTCACGCTACCCTGTCGGCAATTTCCAATCCGGGCCGGGGCCATGGCCTCGCCCCGTCTCTGCCCAGGAGCAGCCATGCCACAACCCCTGAAGATCGACTTCGTCTCCGACATTGCCTGCCCCTGGTGCGCCATCGGCCTGTCTTCACTGCAGCTGGCGCTGGAGCGCGTGGGAGATGCGGTCGACGCCGAGATCGTGGTGCATCCGTTCGAGCTGAATCCCGGCATGCGACCGGAAGGCGAGGCCATTGTCGACTATCTCGGCCGCAAGTACGGCCGCACGCCGGCGCAGATCGCCGAAACCCAGGCGATGATCCGCGAACGCGGCGCCGCCGTGGGCTTTGCCTTTGGCCCGCGCACCCATGTCTACAACACCTTCGATGCCCACCGCCTGCTGCACTGGGCCAGGCTGGAAGGCAGGCAGCTGCCGCTGAAGCAGGCGCTGCTGCGCGCCTACCATGCGGACGGCAAGGACCCCAGCAACCATGATGTGCTGGTCGACGCGGCCCAGTCCGTCGGCCTCGACGCCGCCGCGGCACGCAAGGTGCTGGCGGGCGACGACTATGCCGACGCGGTACGCGCGGAAATCGGCGAATACCAGCGCATGGGCATCCAGTCGGTGCCTTCGATCATCTTCAACGACCGCTACCTCGTCACCGGCGGCCAGCCGGTGGAGGCCTTCGAGCAGGCCATCCGCGAGATCGCTGCCGAAGCACAGCAGGGACAAGGCTAGCCTGCTGCCTTGCCCGCCAATGCAAGTGGCCCGCCCGGTAACCCGGGCGGGCCACTGTGCTTTCGGCGCTCTAATCGTTCAGCGCGCCGCGGGCTTCATCCCGACGGTGACGGCATCGGCCGCGCGCGGCGTGCGCGTGGCCAGACCCAGCACCACCTGCCACGCGAACGACACCGCGCCGGCGATAAACACCACGTCGCCGAAGGTGCGCACCCAGCGCAGCGTCTGCAGGATGGGCTGCTGCATGAAGGCCTCGCTGCGCGCGTACCAGGTGCCATGCTCGACGCTGGCCAGGAACTGGATGATGCCGATCGGCAGCAGGCTGGTGCCGATCATCAGCACCAGGCCGATATTCAGGCCCCAGAACGCGGTCTTCATCAGCGCCGGGCTGAGACGGTAGGCCGGACGCACGTAGCGCAGCACCAGCAGCGTGAAGCCCAGCGCCAGGAAGCCGTACACGCCAAACAGCGCGGCATGGGCATGGACCGGCGTGGTGTTCTGGCCCTGGATGTAGTACAGCGCGATCGGCGGGTTGATCATGAAGCCGAACACGCCCGCGCCCAGCATGTTCCAGAATGCCACCGCGACAAAGCACATCAGCGGCCACTTCAGGTCGGCCATCCACGGCGCGCGCCGCTTCAGGCTCCAGTTCTCCCAGGCTTCATGGCCCAGCACGATCAGCGGCACCACTTCCAGCGCGCTGAAGGCGGCGCCCACCGCCATCACCGGCGTGGTGGTGCCGGCAAAGTACAGGTGGTGGAAGGTGCCGGGAATCCCGCCCAGCATGAACAGCGACGCCGATGCCAGGCTGGCCGCCGTGGCCATCGGGCGCGACACCAGGCCCAGCGTGGAGAAGATAAAGGCCAGCGCCGTGGTGGCGAAGACCTCGAAGAAGCCCTCCACCCACAGGTGCACCACCCACCAGCGCCAGTACTCCATCACCGTCAGGCTGGTGCGCTCGCCGTAGGCCAGGCCGGCGCCATAGAACAGGCCGATCGCCACCACCGACGAGGTCAGCAGCGCCAGCAGGTTGCGGTCGGTGCCGCGCGCGCGCAGCGCCGGCAGGATGCCGCGCATCATCAGCACCAGCCAGATCACGATGCCGGCGAACTTGCCGATCTGCCACAGCCGGCCCAGGTCGACATACTCGTAGCCCTGGTGACCCAGCCAGAAGTTCAGGTGCGGCGGCAGCTTCTGCGCGATCGCCAGGTAGTTGCCGGCGAACGAGCCCACCACCACGACCACCAGCGCCCAGAACAGGACATCGACGCCCAGCCGCTGGAACTTCGGATCCTTGCCGCCGTTGATCAGCGGCGCCAGGAACAGCCCCGCGGCGAGGAAGCCGGTGGCGATCCAGAACAGCGCGCTCTGGATATGCCAGGTGCGCACCAGCGCGTAAGGGAACCACTGCGACACGTCGATGCCGTAGAACTTCTGGCCTTCGACGGTGTAGTGCGCGGTGAAGCCGCCCAGGAACACCTGGAACACGAACAGCGCCACCACCAGGAACAGGTACTTGCCCAGCGCGCGTTGCGACGGCGTCAGCGCCACCGACAGCAGCGGGTCGCGCGCCGGCGCCTGCGGCGGCGTCTCTTCCTTGCCGCGCAGGAAGGCCCACGCCCACACCAGGAAGCCGACGCCGGCCAGCAGCACCACCACGCTGATCACCGACCACACCACGTTTTCGCTGGTGGGCTGGTTGCCGATCAGCGGCTCGTGCGGCCAGTTGTTGGTGTAGGTGGCTTCATGGCCCGGTCGCGCGGTCGATGCGGCCCACGCGGTCCAGAAGAAGAAGTGCGTCAGCTGCTGGCGGCGCTCGGCGCTCGGCAGCGTGTTCTCCTTCATCGCATAGTGCTCGCGCGTGGTGTGCAGCGCCGGCGCATCGGAGAAGAGCTGGTCGTAGTAGGCGGCGGTGTCGGCAATGGCCTGCGCGCGGCGCTTCGACACGGTCAGCACGTTGCTGTCCGGATCGGTTGCATTGCCGCGGTACTCGGTGCGCAATTGCTCGCGCAGCGCGGCCTGCGCCGGTGCGTCGAGCTGCGCGAAAGCTCGGCCGTGCCCATCTTGCGCGGCCAGCTCGATCCATGCGGTCAGTTCGCGGTGCAGCCAGTCGGCGGTCCAGTCCGGCGCCTGGTAGGCGCCATGGCCCCAGATCGAGCCGAGCTGCATGCCGCCGACGGACTGCCATGCAGTCTGGCCGTCGAGGATATCGTCGCCGCTGAACAGCGTGCGGCCCTCGGCCGTGACCACCTTGGCCGGGATGGGCGGGGCCTGCCGGTACACCTCGACGCCGTAGTAGCCGAGCAGGGAGAACGTGACCGCCAGCACGGCGATCAGCAGGAACCAGAGTTTGCGGTAGGGACCCATGATGCGAAGTCGTTGAGGGTGGTGTCGGGCGGGCTCAGGCGTGCGCCGAGCAGCCGCAGCCGTTGGCCTGCGCCGGCGCGGTCGCGGCAGCGGTGGTTGCCGCGCCTTCGAACAGCACGTTGTTTTCCAGGTGGATGTGTTCCATCAGGTCTTCGCGCAGCGTGCGCAGGCCCAGGTAGAGCGCACGCCAGGTATTGCAGGCCGCGCGCGGCAGCGTGATGTCGTTGGTCAGCTCGGCCAGCCGCTGCAGGGCGACGCCGTGGTCGTCATGCTCGGCGCGCATCACCGCGATCGGGCGGCTCGCGGCGGCATGCAGGCCGCGCAGCAGCATCGGGAACAGCACCTGCTCTTCCTTCTGCATGTGCGATTCCAGCTCGCCCAGCATCTCGCTCAGGTGGTCGGCCAGGCCCAGCGGGCACTCCTGCCGCTCGCCGTGGACCTGCTCGACCCGCCGCGCCAGGCGGATCAGTTCGGGCAACTGATCGCGATGGCGGGCATGGAAGCGCGTGAGGATATGGTCGATCAGCGCCGGCGGTGCGGCCGTGTTCCAGTCCTGCGCCGACGGATCGGCCTCGTCCTGCAGCGCGCGCAGCTGTGCGGCGATGGCGGCCACGGCGGCGGCATCGAGCCCCTTCTGCTGCGCGGCGTCGCGCAGCGTCTGCTTGCCGCCGCAGCAGAAGTCCAGTCCGTGGTCGTGGAAGATGCGGGTGGCACCGGGAATCTGGCGGGCCAGCTGGCCCAGCGAATGGTCTTGCAACGTCATGGCGGTTTCTCCGTGTGGAAGTGATGACCGCCAGACATACGCGAGCAACGTGCCAGAAAAAAGCCGATTTGAATCAAGGTCTTGGAATAGCAAGGGTACTAACTACCCTATACTTGTCGCGGTACTAATTACCCGGTACGGTGTTTTTCACCTTGCCCCCCCGCCCGCCATGTACTCCGAACTGCTGTCCGACCTCGTCATCGACTTGCCGCACGCCGTACGCCTGCAGCGGCTGGTCAGCGCGTTGCGCACGCATTTCCGCTGCGGCGCGGTGGCGCTGCTGCGGCTGGAGGAAGACCACCTGCGCCCGGTAGCGGTCGACGGCCTGGTGCGCGACGCGCTGGGCCGGCGCTTCGCGGTGGGCCTGCATCCGCGCCTGGCAGCGATCCTGGCGCGCCGCGGCGTGACCTGCTTCCATCACGACAGCATGCTGCCCGACCCGTACGATGGCCTGATCGACGAGCATGTGGGCGAGCCGCTGCCGGTGCATGACTGCATGGGCACCCGGCTGGAAGTGGACGGTCAGCCGTGGGGCGTGCTGACGCTGGATGCGTTGACGGTCGGCACCTTCGACGGCGCGGCTCAGGCCGAATTGCAGCGGCTGACGGTGATCGTCGAGGCCGCCGTGCGCACCACCCGGCTCGAGGGCGAGATCCGCGCGCTGCAGCTCGCGCGCGGCACGCCGGAGTCCGAGGAAGGCGCGGCCCCGCACGACATCGGCGCCGAGATCATCGGCCAGAGCGAGGCCATCGCCAACCTGCTGCATGAACTGGAAGTGGTGGCCGACACCGACCTGCCGGTGCTGCTGCTGGGCGAGACCGGCGTGGGCAAGGAGCTGTTCGCGCATCGCCTGCACCGCCAGTCGCGCCGGCGCGCGCAGCCGCTGGTGCATGTCAACTGCGCCGCGTTGCCGGAATCGCTGGCCGAGAGCGAGCTGTTCGGCCATGCGCGCGGCGCCTTCTCCGGCGCCACCGGCGAGCGCCCGGGGCGCTTCGAGGCCGCCGATGGCGGCACCCTGTTTCTCGACGAGGTGGGCGAGCTGCCGCTGGCGATCCAGGCCAAGCTGCTGCGCACGCTGCAGAACGGCGAGATCCAGCGGCTGGGCTCGGACCGCCCGCGCCGCGTCAACGTGCGCGTGATCGCCGCGACCAACCGCAACCTGCGCGAGCATGTGCGCGACGGCTCGTTCCGCGCCGACCTGTACCACCGCCTGTCGGTGTACCCGATCCCGATTCCGCCGCTGCGCGAGCGCGGCAACGATGTGCTGCTGCTGGCGGGGCGCTTCCTCGAGCTGAATCGTGCCCGCCTGGGCCTGCGCAGCCTGCGGCTGTCGGGCGGCGCACAGGACGCGCTGCGCCATTACCGCTGGCCGGGCAACGTGCGCGAGCTGGAACACGTGATCAGCCGCGCCGCGCTGCGCGCGGTCAGCCGCGGCGCGGGCCGCAATGACATCGTGACGCTGGAGCCGGAACTGCTCGACCTCGACGGCCTGGAGCTGCCGCCGGCCACGCAGAGCGGCACCGGCGCGACCATCCCGCCCACCGCGTCGGCGCCGGCCCCGGGCATCGCGCTGCGCGACGCCGTCGAGCAAACCCAGCGCGCCTGCATCGCACAGGCCCTGCGCGACCACGGCGGCAACTGGGCGCAGGCGGCGCGCCGGCTCGGCATCGACGCCAGCAACCTGCACAAGCTGGCCAGGCGGCTGGGATGCAAGTGAACCCGACCCGGCTCCGGGGCCGCGGCGGCATGGCAAGTCGCGCCATTACCGCATAAGCTGATCCGGATGCCCAAGCAGGGCGCCATCGTCGTGTGCAGCAACTGCCTCCCACGGTCGCCCACTGCGCGCACGGCCCACCACTGGAGAATCCCCGTGATGATGACCGCAACGCAAATCTTCTGGCCGCCGGTGTTCTGGCCCTTCCCCACCGTGTATGCCGGCGCACCGCAGCTGGACGCCATGCAGGCCGACCTGGCCGGGATCTGGCACCGCATGGCCGAACTCAACCTGGACTTCACCCGCAGCCTGTTCGAGAACATCCAGTTCGACGCCATGGGCACGATGATGGAGCCCGACCCCGAATCCCGCTACGCGCGCGAGATTGCCAGCGAGCTGCCGCTGCTCGGCGGTTCGCTGCATTACGCCTCGGCCATGCTGGAGCTGTATGCCCGTGCCCAGCAGAAGTGGATCGACGGCTGGGGCCACCTGCTGACGCGCGGCATGGGGTTCGAGTGGCCGGGCCTGCGGCAGGACGTTGTCGACATCCCGTTCTGGCTGGTGCGGGAAACCCCGAAGCAGGCCTGAGCGGGTCCTGATCCTGCCACGGCGGGCTTGACCGGGCGGCGGCCTCGCGGCCGCTGTTGCATCGGCGCACCCCGCTGCCAAGCCAGCGATGCCGCCCGGTATCATGCTGGCTGACGAGATCGCGGAGCGCACGCAACCGGCGTGCGCCTGGCCGGGCGGCGGCACCAATGCCCGGGTCTCGAAGACGCGCGCCGCCTTCAATGCCCTCATATTCGCTGGTTCTACTGCTTACCGTCGCCGTGGTTGCCTGCATCGGCATGGCCATCGCCACCTGGCCACGGCGCGACGATCCAACCGTGCAGGCCTTCCTGGTGCTGGCCGCCGGCGCGGCCACCTGGAGCGGCGGCCGCCTGCTCGAGATCAGCTCGACCGACCTCGAGGGGCGCATCCTGTGGGCCAAGATCCAGTACCTCGGCATCGTCGCGGTGCCGATCGGCTGGCTGGTGGCGATGGTGCACCTGAGCCGCCCGCGCTACGTGGTGCCCTGGTCGCGGCTGTGGCTGCCGGTGCTGGCGGCGGTGGTCACGGTGGTGATGGTCTTTACCAACGAACGTCACGGCCTGGTGTGGCCGCGCATCACGCTGCTGCCGGCCGGCGTGCTGCCAGGCGCGGTGTTCGACCATGGCATCGGCTATGCCGTGGTGGCGGCGTGGTCCTACCTGCTGCTGGCGCTGAGCCTGTATTTCCTGGTCACGGCCAAGGTACCCAACGGCGCCTTGTCGCGCCGCGGGCGCGCCATCCTGGGCGGGGGCCTGGCCCTGCCGCTGGTAGCCAATGTCGCCTATCTCAACCGCTGGACCGGGCCGCTGGGCGGCGACCTGACGCCGGCGACGTTTTCGCTGATGGCGGCGCTGGTGTGGTTCTGCGGGCTGCGCACGCACCTGGACGATATCGGCCACTACGCACGGCTGCGCGTGTTCGATGCACTCGGCGAAGGCTGCGTCATTGTTGACGGCCACGGCACCATCGTCGAATTCAATCCCGCCGCGGCGCAGCTGTGGCCGGCGCTGCGCCGCGGCGATCCGCTGCCGGCCGGCTGGGACACCGCACTGCGGCCATCTCCTGCAAACGCTGAGGCCCACGCCGCAGACAGCGTTGCCGTGCCCTTCGTGCCGCCGGGCGCGCCGTTCGAGCTGACCGGCGAACGCGTCGCGCGCCTGGACGGCAGGCAGATGGGCAGCCTGCTGTTCCTGCGCGACATCAGCCGCTTCCAGTCGCGCGAGCTGGCGCTGAGCGCGCGGCTGGGCCAGACCGAAGAGCAGCTGTGGCAGGTGCAGGCGGACCTGGACATCGACGCCCTGACCGGCATCCGCAACCGCCGCTACTTCCAGCGCGAGTCGATTGCCGCCGTGACGCGCGCGTGCGAGCGCGGCCAGCCGCTGGGGCTGCTGATCCTGGACGTGGACCAGTTCAAGCAATACAACGACCTGCATGGCCACATGGCCGGCGACGATTGCCTGCGGCAGATTGCCGGCGCCCTCAGCGGTGTACTGCACGGCGAGCAGTTCTGCGCGCGCCTGGGCGGCGAGGAGTTCGCCGCGGTGCTGCCCGGCGCGAGCCGTGACGAGACCCGCGAGCTCGGGCGCCGCATGGTGGCCGCGGTGCGCGAGCTGGGCATCGCGCACCAGGGCACGCCGGTGCAGCCAGTGGTGACCATCAGCGTTGGCGCGGTCTGGGCCGTGCCCGAAGCGCCGCGGCTGGAGCCGCTGCTGCACCGCGCCGACAGCGCGATGTACCGCGCCAAGCGCGCCGGGCGCAACCGCTTCATGCTGGACGGCGACGCCTGAGCCGCGCTCAGGAAGCGGCGCCGGCCCGGCCCACGGTGGCGCCATGCAGCGCCACCAGCCGCGCCGCGGCCTGGCTGACCCACGCCGGCCGCGGCGCCGCATCGAGCCAGTACTTGACCTCGAGCCCGAGAGCGGTATCGCCGCTGATGACCAGCCGGCGCTGGAAGAACAGCGTGTCGGTGTCGGCCTCGCCGCCCAGCAGGCGCAGGTAGTCCACCGCGCAGGCACGCAGCGTCAGCGCGGGCTCGGCGTCGGTGCTGCCGGCGCGGAAGCGCCCGCCTTCGCAGCGGAACGGCACGGCCAGCTCCAGGTCCTGCACCGTCAGCAGGAAGGCATGTCCGTCCAGCGCCGCGGGCGGCTCCAGCCAGCCGGCGCGGCGCGCCAGCTCCAGCGCCGCCACCAGCGGCAGCGCCCGCGCGCGGGCCGGCAGGCGCCGGTGCACGCCGGCGATCAGCTTGTGCAGCGCGCTCATGCCGGGGCCTCCCAGGCGATGCCGGCGCGGCCGTGCCAGTAGCCATTGCATGGCTCGGCACCGGCCGGCGTGATGCCGCTGGCAGCGGGCGCGCGCTGCCCGGCGCGGATCGCCGCCAGCTGCTGCACCACCGCGAGCGTACCGGATGAATGCGGGCTGACGCGCAGCATCCCCACCCCCATCCGCGCCATTTCCGGCGCCTCGGCGCACAGGTCCAGGCAAGTGGCGCTCTGCGTCTGCACCCCGTTCAGCGTGAAGAACGCCTGCCCTTCGCCGGTCGCGGCGACCAGGCCATCGGGATAGTCCATGCAGCGGAACTCGCAGCTGTCCTTGCGCAGGCGATGGTGGCGCGCGGTAAAGCAGCGCGCCGAGAACGCCAGCGGCAGGCGGCCCCAGACAAAGGCTTCCAGTTGCATGCCGGCTGGCCGCGCCGCTGCCAGCGCGGCCAGCGTGGTGCCGTCCATCTCCACCGGCGCGACACAGCCCACCGCGCCCAGGCCGGCGAGCCACGCCAGCGTATCGGCATGGTAGGCGTTCAGATGCGGGCCGCCGACGAAGGGCCGCCCGCCCATGCATCGCACCGCGCCGGGATCGTTGGCCTCGACCAGGTAATCGTCCTGCGCGCACACGCGCCGCATCCAGGCGATATCGGTATCGGACTCGACCAGCACCGGCGTGGACAGCACCACCTCCTTGCCGGCATCGCGCAGCATCTGCGCAATCTCCAGCCATTGCGCATGGCGGATTTCGTGGCGGCGCGTGCAGACGGTTTCGCCCAGGTAGACGCGGTCGACCGGCGCGTCGGCGACCGACGCATAGAACTGCAGCACGGCTTCGCGCGGCCAGTAGTACAGCAGCGGGCCCAGGGCGATGCCGAAGCCGGGCATCGCGGCGGCATGCGGCATCGCGGCCGCGGCGGTGTGTGGCATAAAGAGCTCCATCGTGGCCGGCATGTCCCGCATGTCCCGCATGTCGGGATACAGGCAGGTGGATGTCATGGTGTCAGCGCCAGGGGCGGTCATAGGCGCCCTGCGTCACCTGGTCGCCTTCGGCATGGCGTCCCAGCGTGCCCTGCCACTCCTGGCGCGGCGCGAAGCGGGCCGGATCGGCGCAGGCGGCGTCGATCGCCGCGCGCAGCACGCCGACCACGTCGCCGACATAGCGCGGGCTGCGCTGGCGTCCTTCGATCTTGATCGCAGCAATGCCCATGTCGATCAGCGCCGGCAGCAGCGACAGCGCATTCAGGCTGGTCGGCTCCTCCAGCACGTAGCCGCGCTCGCCCTCGACCTCGAAGCGGCCCTTGCACAGCGTCGGATAGCCGGCCGGCTCGCCAGGCGCGTAGCTGTCGATCAGGATGCCCGACAGCCGCGCCTGCATGGTGCCGCCCTGCTCGGTCCAGCGCACCGCATGCGCGGGCGAGCACACACCCTTGTTGTTGGGCGAATCGCCGGTGGCATACGACGACAGCAGGCAACGCCCCTCGGCCATCACGCACAGGCTGCCGAAGCCGAACACCTCCAGCTCGACGCTGGTCTGGCGCGCCAGCTTGCCGATCTGCGCCAGCGACAGTACGCGCGGCAGCACCACGCGCCGGATATTGAAGCGCTCGCGCATCAGCTCGATGGCATCGGCATGCGTGGCCGAACCCTGCACCGACAAGTGCAACCGCAAGTCCGGATGGCGCGTGCAGGCATAGCCCATCAGGCCCGCGTCGGCCATGATCACGGCATCGGCGCCAAGGTCAGCGGCCGCATCGACGGCGCGGTGCCACTGCGCCACCGCGCCCATCTGCGCAAAGGTGTTGATGGCGAACAGCACCTCGGCGCCGCGCGCATGGGCTTCGGCCACGCCGGTGCGGATGTCGGCCTCGGTGAAGTTCAGGCCGCCGAAGTTGCGCGCGTTGGTGGCGTCGCGCAGCCCCAGGTAGACCGCGTCGGCGCCGTGCTGCAAAGCCACGCGCAGCGCCGCCAGCGAGCCGGCGGGCGCAACCAGCTGCGGGCGGCGCGGCGCGCACGCGGCGGCCAACGGGGCGTCCGATGGGGCGTCGGATCGGGCGGGAGTGGAACTGGTCATCGGTGATGGCGCCGGCGGCGGCGCGGGGGAAGGAAGACAGCGGCCGATGCTAGCCAAGCGCCCGCGGCAGGGGCTTGACCGTGCGCAAACCCACGCCAAAGGCACCCCGGCCGCGACGGGCTATGCCAGTCGGCGTAGGCCGATGGCAGGCCAGCCGGCCAGGGTTGACCTGCGGCAAACGCAGGCCCGTGCCGCTGTGCCACGCTTGCGCGTCATCCCCGCGCCAGGGCCGCCGTGCGGCCTGGCGTCCATCCTCTTCCGGAGACCCGTTTATGAATCACCCCTGGCTCAAGCTGGGCGGCCGCCGCCTGCTGCCGATCGTGCAGGGCGGCATGGGCATCGGCATCTCGGCGCACCGGCTGGCAGGCGCGGTCGCGCGCGAAAACGGCGTCGGCACCATCGCCAGCATCGACCTGCGCCACCACCACCCCGACCTGATGGCCCGCACGCGCGGCAGCCGTGACAAGCCCGCCATCGAAGCCGCCAACCTCGAGGCGCTGGACCGCGAGATCCGCGCCGCGCGCGCCGCCTCCGAGGGCCGCGGCCTGATCGCCGTCAACGTGATGAAGGCGGTCGGCTCGCACGCGGCGCTGGTGCGGCAAGCCTGCGAAAGCGGCGCCGATGCCATCGTCATGGGCGCCGGGCTGCCGCTGGACCTGCCCGAACTCACCGCCGGCCATCCCAGGGTGGCATTGATCCCGATCCTGTCCGAGGCGCGCGGCATCGGCCTGGTGCTGCGCCGCTGGATGAAGAAGGGCCGGCTGCCCGACGCCATCGTGGTCGAACACCCTGCGCACGCCGGCGGCCACCTGGGTGCGGCCACCATCCAGGACTTGTCCGAGCCGCGCTTCTCGTTCTCGCGCGTGCTGGGCGAATGCCGCGAACTGTTCGCGCAGCTGGGCCTGGCCTGGGACAGCATCCCGCTGATCCTGGCCGGCGGCATCGACAGTCACGCCAAGGTGCGCCACTGGCTGGGCGAAGGCGCCGCCGCGGTGCAGCTGGGCACGGCCTTCGCCGTGACCGAGGAATGCGATGCCCATCCGGCCTTCAAGCAAGTGCTGGCCACCGCGCGGCCCGAAACCCTGCGCGAATTCACCAGCGTCGCCGGCCTGCCCGCGCGCGCGGTGCTGACGCCATGGCTGCAGCGCTACCTGTCGAGCGAAGCGCGCCTGCAGCGCCGCGCGCGCGTGCGCGAATGCCTGGAAGGATTCGATTGCCTGCAGGCCTGCGGCTTGCGCGACGGCATCGCGCGCATCGGCCAGTTCTGTATCGACCTGAAGCTGGCGCAGGCCGTGCGCGGCGACGTCGAACGCGGCCTGTTCTTCCGCGGCCGCGGCGCGCTGCCGTTTGGCGAAGCCATCCGGCCGGTGGCGGAGCTGATCCACTATCTGCTGACAGGGGAAAAACCTGCCGGGCTGGCAGCCGCCTGACCGCAGCGTCTCGATTGCCACCGCCGCCCGAACAAGGCTCCCCTCGCCCGCTTGCGGGAGAGGGGTGGGGAGAGGGCCGGAGTCTCTACGAAGTCGGGCGCGTCGGTATGCCAGCGCCCGCCCTCTCCCCCGGCGCCACTCCCGCAAGCGGGAGAGGGGAGCAAACCGGCGGCACGCCAATCCCATCCACAACACGCGGCGGCAACCCACCACACTTGCGCATCCGCCGCATGCACCGCAGCGCCGCCAGCAATTGCCATCCCAGCCACGCATTGGCACCCGCCAGCAGCAGCCCGCCGACGCGGGCCAGCAGCGCCGGCGCCAGCGGCAGCGCCAGCAGCACCGCGTAGGCCGCCAGCAGCAGCCACGCCTGCGCGCGCTGACGGCCCGGCGCGACGATCGCCTGCATCGCCGGCACGCGCGCCCTGGGCGGCAGCAGCCGGCGCAGGTGCAGCCAGACCAGGAACGGCACGATCTTGCCCAGCATCGCCGTCACCGGCAGCACGCCCACGCCGACCAGCGCCATCGTGCCGGCCCACCACGCCAGCCGCAGCGCCACCCCGGGCAGAAGCACAGCAGCCGCCCCCAGCACCGCCGCGCCGAGCATGCTGGCGCAGGCCACCGGCCACAACGGCCACAATGGATCATGGCGCCGGCGCGCGCGCAGCGTGCCGGCGAGCCCGCATGCCCCCAACACCGCCACGAACGACAGCCACACCACCAGCGCGGCCCGTGCCAGCACTGGTTCCCCTGGCCACAGCACCAGCGCAGCGCTGAACATCGCCAGCGGGGCCCAGTGCCCCAGCGGCAGCCAGCGCGCCAGCGCCGCCGGCGCGCGCGGCGTCTGCCAGAACATCGGCAGCACCGTAGCCGCGACCCCGCTGACCAGCGCCGCAAGCCAGCCGCCCAGCGCCCACGCCATATGCAGGCCAAGCGCCTGCGCCACCGGCACGCGCCACAGCCCCCCCAAGGTGCCCGCCAGCGCGATGCCGGCCAGCACCGCCGCCACCAGCGGCGCACCGATGCCGGCCAGCGTGCGCGTGGTGGCGTCGACCGCGGCCACGCGCCGGCCCGCGACAAGCAGCGCCGCGCCCGCCAGCAGCAGCACTGCGCCCAGGGCAGCCGCAACCCGCAAAGCCGCCGGCGCGCCGCCCAGCAAGCCGAAGCCGAGCGCGGCCGCCACCGCGGCGCCGGTCGCGGCCATGAACGGCGCCAGCCGACCGGCACCGGGGACGTCCACACGCGCCACCACCGGCATCATCTGGAACAGCGCCCCGACCATCACCGGCAGCAGCATGCCCAGCGCCAGCGAATGCACCGCCGCCAGCGCCAGCGGCGCGAAGCGGTCGGGCAGGCCATCGGCGGGCCCCGCAGCCAGCAGCAGCCCCGCGGCCGCGCCCAGCCACGGCGCCGGCATCAGGCAACCGAACACCAGCGCAGGCCGCGGCGCGCGCGCGTAGTCGAGATCCGCGCCTTTCATGCGCGTCCCGTGGCGCGACGGCGGTGACGCATGCGCGCGCCGGTTGAAGTGGATACGGCCATCGCTTCTTCTCACCAGTCCTGACAAAAGGCCCGATGCTAGGACGCCACGCCGCGCAGGGATTTGACCGGGGCCAAGTCCCGGCGCCGGCTTTAAATATCACGGTGTGATGGAAACCGCCTTGGCGCCATACGCGCTGCCCGCGATGCGCCGCTGCCGGCACATACTCGCGCCAAAGCCGGGTTTCCTTGATCTGGCGCAGGTAGCCCAGCCGGTTGCGCGGGGAGAATCGCTTCCGACTCCTTGCGTGACCCCTGGTAGCCCCCGATACCACCATGTCAGATACCGATCCTCCTGCCGCCTCCGCCACGGCGGCATCCGCGTTGCCCGCGCTGCGGCACCGCCTTTCCACGCGCATCATCTCGCTGTCGCTGGCCGTGCTGCTGGTGGTGCTGGGCATGATCTCCGGCACGCTGTGGCTGTCCTGGAAGCTGGAAGGCGCCGGCGCCGCCATCAACGATGCCGGCAGCCTGCGCATGCGCGCCAACCGCGTGGCGATCGAGCTGGCGCTGGCGCACGCGGGCCGCGCCAATGACCTGGCCGCGCAGGCGCAGGCGCTGGACGCCACCCTGGCGCTGCTGAAGAAGGGCGATGCGGCGCGGCCGCTGTTCCTGCCGGACGAGCCAGCCATCCATACGCAGATGACCCGCGTCACCCATGACTGGCAACAGCGGCTGCGACCGCTGGCCGTGGCCGGCGCATCGCCCGCAGCATACATTGCCGCGCTGCCGGGTTTTGTCGCCCAGGCCGACCGCCTGGTGGGCATGATCGAACACGACAGCGCGCGCAAGACCGACCTGCTGCGGCTGTCGCAAACCGCGCTGGCGCTGATGGCCTGCATCGGCACGGTCGCCGTGATCTACCTGCTCTACCTGTGGATCATCCTGCCGGTGCTGCGGCTGCAGGACGGTCTGCGGCGCATGGCCGCGCGCGAATTTTCGCTGCGCCTGCCGGTGGAAAGCCGCGACGAGTTCGGCACGCTCAGCGAGGGTTTCAACCGCATGGCGGGCGAGCTGCAGGGCCTGTACCACGACCTCGAAGCGCGCGTGGCGCAGAAGACCGCCGAGCTGGAGCGCCACAACCGCGACCTGGAAACGCTGTACGAGATGGCCGCCTTCCTGAACCAGGCCGCAGACGCCGAGGCCATGGCGCAGGGCTTCCTGGCGCGGGTGATGCGCCAGTTCGATGCCGACGGCGGCAGCGTGCGCGTGCTCGACAGCCGCCACGGCCGCATGCACCTGCTGGCCACCGCGGGCCTGCCTGCGGCGCTGGCCGAAGCCGATTCCTGCGCATCGGCCAATGGCTGCCATTGCGGCGATGCCACGCGCGAGGCCGTGATCGCCATCGTCGACCTGCGCGGCGCGGCGCGTGCCGGCGCGGCCGACGAAACGCCGTGCGGCCGCGACGGATTCCAGTCGCTGGCGGCGTTCCGCATCGAAAGCCAGCGCGGCGCCACCGGCATGTTCGCGCTGCACTTCCGTGCGCCGCGCAAGCTGCCGCCGTCGGACCGGCAACTGCTGCAGACGCTGGCGCAGCACCTGGGCACCGCGCTGGAACACCTGCGCCTGTCCGCCACCGCGCGCCAGCTGGCGGTGGTGGAAGAGCGCAACCTGGTGGCGCAAGGGCTGCACGACAGCATCGCCCAGGGGCTGAACTACCTGAACCTGCAGGTGCAGCTGCTGGACGACGCGGTTGCGCGCGACGACCTGGCCGAGACCCGCGAACTGGTGCCGATGCTGCGCCATGGCGTGGAAGAGAGCTACCAGGACGTGCGCGAGCTGCTCAACAATTTCCGCTCGCGCCTGGGCACCGGCGAGCTGCGCCCCGCGGTGGAAGAGACCGTCGGGCGCTTTCGCCGGCAATGCCGCACCGAGGCCACGCTGGCCATCGACGAACGCGGCGGCGCCTGGCCGCTGTCGCCCGAGCAGCAGCTGCAGGTGCTGTTCATCCTGCAGGAGGCGCTTTCCAACGTGCGCAAGCACGCCATGGCGGCGCACGTGGCGGTGGCGCTCAGCCATGGACGCGACTTCCGCCTGGTGGTGCAGGACGACGGCGAAGGCTTCGACCCCGACGAACTGGCCACCCGCGCCGACGCGCATATCGGCCTGAGCATCATGCGCGAGCGCGCCGCGCGGCTGGGGGCTCAGCTGCACGTGCAGGCCAGCCCCGGCAGCGGCGTGCGCATCGAACTGGTGCTGCCCGCCGGCAGCCGGCGCCGCGCGCCGCGACCGCAGCGCCAACCCCATCACCAGCCTTAGCCGCCTGACCCTCCCGAGCGAGACCCAGCCATGACCATCCGCATCCTGCTGATCGACGACCACACCCTGTTCCGCTCGGGCATCCGCGCGCTGCTGCAGCGCCAGGCCGACTTCGAGATCGTCGACGAAGCCGCCGACGGCGTGGAAGGCATCAAGCGCGCCAAGCAGCACCGCCCCGACGTGATCCTGCTCGACCTGAACATGCCGGGGCTGTCCGGGCTCGAGGCGCTGCAGCTGCTGGTCGAAGACCTGCCGCAGACCGCGGTGATCGTGCTGACGGTGTCCGAGGAGGCCGAGGAACTGGCCGCCGCGCTGCGCGGCGGCGCGCGCGGCTACCTGATCAAGAACATCGAGACCGAGGCACTGATCGCCGCCATCCGCCGCGCCGCCGCCGGCGAGCCGGTGATCTCCGACAGCATGACCGCCAAGCTGGTGGCGCAGTTCCGCGCGCCCGCGCCCGTGGCTGCGCCGCGCCAGGAGGAAGCGCCGCGGCTGACCGCGCGCGAGCGCGAGATCGTGCAGGGCCTGGCCCGCGGCGAAAGCAACAAGGAGATCGCGCGCGACCTGGGCGTGGCCGAAAGCACGGTGAAGATCCACGTGCAGAACATCCTGAAGAAGCTGAACCTGGCCAGCCGCGTGCAGGTGGCGGTCTATGCGGTGGAACACGGGCTGAACACGGCCTGAACACCGCCCGCGCTGGCCGCGCGGGTCGCCTTGCCCGCACTTGGGCGTCGTCCGATTCCTACACCGATATCAGTCCTTGCCCGGAGGGATGCCCGCACCCCTTGTTCTACGCTGAACGGTAAGCGGATGGCTCTGCGGAGCCGCCTCGGAGTCGGAAGCCGCGCGGCTTCCCCGATCCACGAACAAGGAGCACGCCATGGGCATCGGCACCATCCTTCTGATCATCCTCGTCCTGCTGCTGATCGGCGCCCTGCCGGCCTGGCCGTACAGTTCCGGCTGGGGCTACTGGCCGAGCGGCGGCCTGGGACTGATCGTCCTGATCGTGGTGCTGCTGGTGGTGCTGGGCCGGATCTAGCGTCCGGCAGGCAGCGAACCGCGGTACGGAGCGCGCCAGACGATTTGCGTGCCGGCCGCGCTTGTCGCGGCCCCGCCTGGCACCTATAACGAAGCGCGGGCTCGCGCGTCAGCGTGCGCCCGGTCCTTTCAACCTTTTCACCTTTCGCAAGGAGACTCAGATGCCAGCAAAATCCAAGGCGCAACAACAGGCCGCCGGAGCGGCACTCTCCGCAAAGCGCGGCGAAAAGAAGGCCGGTTCGCTGAAGGGACCTTCCCGCTCGATGTACAAGTCGATGAGCGAGAAGGAACTCGACAAGATGGCTTCGACCAAGACCAAGGGCATGCCGAAGCACAAGTCGGAACGTTGATCGGTACGCGCGGCCTTGCACGTGAGGCCGGGCCGCGCTGGCAGCGCGGCGGCATACCAGCACAGGGCAGGCACACGCCTGCCCTGTTGCTATCCGGCCCTGCCGTTCTTGCCCTTGCCGGTCTTCAACGGCTTCGCCGGTTTGCCGGTCTTCCCCTCCAGCGGTCCGCCGCAATAGCCCGGCAGGCGCCTGGCGCGGGGACTGCGCGCAAGCTTGATCGATTCCGCCAGCGCCAGCCCGAACCCCGCAATACTGTGCAGGTCCTGCTCGACCCGCTTGCGCAGGAACCCGGCCCAGCAGAAGTCGCCGTAGGCGCTGTCCGGCTTGCGGTACGCGCCCGCTTCGCGGGCAAAGGCAGCCAGGCTGCGATACGGGTCGTCGCGCATGCTGCGCACGGTCGAGGGCAAGGCCTTGGGCCCCTGCCGCTTGCCGTGTTCATCGTAGGGATGGACATGCCCCAGCTGGCGCATGCGCTTCCAGAATGCGGCCGCATCCAGGTCGCTGAAGTCTTCCAGCACCCGCACCGGCGCGAGCTGGTAGCCGAGGTCCAGCCACGCGCGCGCCCAGTGGTGGTGGTCGACGATATAAAGCTCCCCGCCCGGCCCGGCCACGGTCTTGATGCGATGCCGGCGCATGAAGCGCTGCAGCACCTCGTGGTCTTCCGGATCGGCGTGGCGCTGCGTGACTTCCATCTTGTGGTGGACGTGGATGTAGCCGAGCGTCAGCTGCGTCGGGCGCAGCCGTGCCAGTTCGGCGACGGCCTTGCCGCGCGGGCAGCGCGGCGCCACCACCGGCGCGGCCACGGGCTCGGCGCCGGGGACCAGGTCGGCCGGCTCGGCGGGGCGTTCAGTCGTGTTCGACACGTTTCTGGTTGACGAAATGCTCGAGCTCGCTGCCGGGGTCTTCGTTGCCAGTGCTCTCCTCGGCGGTGGCGTCGCTGGCCAGCGGGCGCGGCCAGTACTCGCCCTCGCCCTCGCGCACCGGCTCGCCGTGCCGGGCCGGATCGAAATCGGTCCACTGCCCGCATTCCCAGGTTCCCTGCGCGCGCTCGAGCTGGCTGGCGCCGGTTTCGCGCAGCACGTCGATGACCACCGAACCCAGCCCGTTGTTGACGCATGCGGCCAGCATGACGTTATCGGCCGGCTGCTGCGCGGCGGTGTCGTCCTGCTGATCGCTGGCAGGGTGCTGCACTGACACGATGGATACATCCCATACCGAGAACCCGCGCGCGAACAACGTGCGCGCGGCATCCTCGGCGCTGGCGAGCGAATCGAAACGTCCCGCGATGATCGATGACATGATGCCTCCCAGAGATTGGCGATGGCGGTCGGCTGATCCCACCCGTATTGCAAGAGCCACGCCCGCGCAGGATCTGCACGGCACGGCAGGCGACGGGCTCGCTGCATGCAATATTTGCAAACGCGGCGCTGAACTACATGCGCGTGCATGGCGCAAGCCCGCTCAGCCGTTCACGACCTCGCCGCCATTGATGTGCAGGATCTGCCCGGTGATATAGCTTGCCGCATCCGAGGCGAGGAACACGTAGCCCCCGGCGACCTCGAACGGCTGCCCGGGGCGGCCCATGGGCGTCTTCTTGCCGAATTCCGCCACCTCCTCGGGGCTGAAGGTGGACGGAATCAGCGGCGTCCAGATCGGGCCCGGGGCCACGCCGTTGACGCGGATGCCGCGCTCCACCACCTGCAGCGCGAGCGAGCGCGTGAACGAAACGATCGCGCCCTTGGTCGCGGAATAGTCGAGCAGGTGCTTGCTGCCGCGATAGGCGGTGACCGAGGTGGTGTTTAGGATCGATGCACCGGACTTCAGGTGCGGCAGCACCGCGCGCGTCAGGTGGAACATCGCGAACACGTTGGTGCGGAAGGTCGCCTCGACCTGGCTGGCCTCGACTTCCTCGAGCGATTCCTTGGGATGCTGCTCGGCGGCGTTGTTGACCAGGATGTCGAGCTTGCCGTACTGCTGCAGCGTCTGCCGCGCAACGGCCTCGGCATGGTTGCAGTCGGCGAGGTCGCCGGCGATGGCCAGGCATTTGCGGCCGGCCTGCTCGACCAGGTTGACGGTCTCGCGCGCGTCGGCATGTTCGTCCAGGTAGGCGATGGCGACATCGGCGCCTTCGCGCGCAAACGCCACCGCAATGGCGCGGCCGATACCGCTGTCGCCGCCGGTGACCAGCGCGACGCGTCCGTTGAGCCGGCCGCTGCCGACGTAATCGTCCGCGCCGCTGTCCGGCTGCGGGCGCATCGGCGCTTCCAGGCCGGGCTGGCGCGACTGGTGCTGGGGCGGGACGCTCTTGGGTGTGGACATGGCAGTCTCCTGTCGGGGGTGGCCGCGCCAGGTGACGCCGGCCTGGCGCCGCCCCGCGGCCATGCAAGATGCCAGGGTGGCGCGCAAGTTCCATGCCGCAAACCGCAAGGCGCGGGCCCGCATGCCACCACGCGCGGCGGCACACGCCCTGCCGTGCTGCCCGTAACCCTTACATCGCACGGCAAACCTTACAGCGCGCGCGTATGCGGCACTGCGCCGTTTCGTCCGCGCGCCGGGGCACGGATTTTGCGGCCTTCTCCATATCCGAAACGTCAACGGCTTCCGGCGCCTGCCGCACATGCCTGCGGGCAGTGCCGGCGCGCGGGGCCTCACCGCCAGGAGGCAGATATGTTCAACTTCCGCAATGACCGCGGCAGCCGCGGCCGGCCCGAAGCGCAACGCCGCGACCGCGGCCCCGAGCAAAGGATGCGCGATGAAAGCGAGGGCCGCGGCTCGGAGGACTGGGGGCAGGAATGGGGCGAGGACTGGCGCGGCGAGAGCAGCCAGCGCCGGGGCGAGTATGGCGGCCATGGCTATGAAAGCCGCCAGCGCTGGGAAGAAAACCGCCGCGACGAAGATCGCGACGAACGTCGCAACGAACAACGCAACGAAAGCCGCGGCCAGGGCCGCAGCATGGGCAGCGAGCGCGAATCCTCGCGCCACGGCGGCCCGTGGTATCAGCAGGACACCCCCGCCGGCCAGCGCCGCGGCAGCTGGGGCGAGAGCGGCTATGGCGCCGCCGATGTCGGCGGCAGCGGCCATCCTTACAGCAGCGCCTATGGTGGCTACCGGCCATCGCAGCAGGACAGCGGCTACCGCAGCGCGGAACGCGAATCGGGCTACGGTTATCGCGACGAGGACCGCTTCGGACCGCGCGGGCGCCGCAGCGAATCCAGCGGCCGCGGCGAGCGCTACGAGCGCGATGAACGCAGTGAACGCGGCGGCGAACGCAATCAGCGCGGCCAGGGCAGCTGGGGCTCCGAGCGCGGCCGCAGCGAAGGCGGCCGTGCCATGCACTGGCAGGAAGGCAGCGAACGCGACCGCGCCCAGCGGGGCGGACAGCCCAGCTATGGCGGCGGCTACTTCGGCGATCCGGGTCGTGGTGGGCAGTCGTTCAGCGGCGGCCAGCGCGTCTACCCGGACGACCCCGGCTACCGCCGCCGCACGCCGTTCGCTGGACAGGCCAGCGCCTCCGGCACGCAGGGCGGACAGCATGCCGGCCGCCGCGCCACCGGACCCAAGGGTTACCGGCGCTCTGACGAGCGCGTGCGCGAGGATGTGTGCGAGCGCCTGGCGATGAACCCGTATATCGACGTCGGCGAGGTCAGCGTCGAGGTAGCGAACGGGGTCGTGACGCTGGACGGCACCGTCAGCGAGCGCCGCGAGAAATACGTGGTCGAGGAGATCGCCGATGCGGTGTTCGGCGTCACCGAGGTCGACAACCGCCTGCGCGTGCAGCGCCAGCAAGGCAGCTCGTGGGCGGCAGGCTCCGAGGTGGGCGGCGACACCTCGACCAGCAGCAGCGACACGGCGTCGGCGGGCGGCACTTCGCCGGACCGCACGCTCAACAAGAGCTGAGCCTTGGCCTCCGGCCAGTCCCCCGCGCACAAGGCGCCCGCCCCGCGGCGGGCGCCGCGCAAGCTGGCGCCTGACAGCAAGCTGATGGTGCCGCTGGACGCGCTGCGTCCCACCCAGATCACGGTGGGCGGCTACCACGTGGCGCAGAAAGTCCATGTCACGCGGCGGGTGGCGCCGGAAGCGCGCGCCGCGTTCCTGGACAAGCACCGCGTGCACCTGGTGATCGGGCCGGAGCAGATGCTCTATGTGGTCGACCACCACCACTGGGTGCGCGCATGGCATGACCTGGGACTGACCCATGTGCCCGGCATCGTGCGCGCCGACCTCAGCGACATGGACGCCCCCGCTTTCTGGCGCCACATGGTCGCCAATCACCTGGTGCACCCCTACGACGAGCATGGCCGTCGGCGGCCGCTGACCGAACTGCCCGAGGCCATCCACGATATGCGCGACGACCCGTACCGCAGCCTGGAGGCCTTCGTGCAGCTGGCGGGCGGCTATCGCAAGGTCAAGACCGCCTACCTCGATTTCCGCTGGGCGGACTTCTTCCGGCGCCACGTGCCCGGTCCGTTCGACACGCCGCATCACTTTGCCTTCGCGGTGGCTCACGCGTTCAGGCTGGCGCACTCGCGCGAGGCCAGGGACCTGCCTGGCTATATCGGCGCGCTGGGTTGCTGAGCTGCGGGCCCCGGACCATTACCCGCTATTGCCCTTCTTGCCATTCGCTGGCTCGGACTGCCCCGCCGCCAGCAATTGCAGCAACCGCGCCTCGTCCGCGCGCAGCCGCGTCATCGCGGGCGCGCGGCCGCGCGCCTGCAGCACGCCGGCCAGGTAGGCATCGATGACGTCGGGATGCACATAGCATTTGCGGCATACCGCGACGGTGTTGCGCAACTGGTTCGCGACCTCGCGGATGGCATCGGTCACGGCCTTGCGGCGCGCAGTCTCGCTGGACGCTTCCGGCAGCTTGCGCAGGATCGCCAGCGCGTGCACGCTGCCGGCCCAGGTACGGAAGTCCTTGGCGGTAAAGTCCCCGCCGGTCACTTCCTGGAGGTAGGCGTTGACATCGGCCGAGCCGATCTCGCGGATCTCGCCGTCGCTGTCGCGGTACTTGAACAGGCACTGGCCCGGCAGGTCGGCGCAGTTGCGCACGATGCGCGCGAGGCGCGGGTCGTTGACCGAGACGTCGTGCGTGATGCCGCTCTTGCCGGTGAACTGGAAGCGCAGCCGGCTGCCGCGCACGGTCACGTGGCGCCGCCGCAGCGTGGTCAGGCCGTAGGTGCGGTTCTGGCGCGCGTAGCGGGGCGAGCCGACGCGCACCAGCGTGGCGTCGAGCAGCAGCACCACCGCGCCGACGACCTTCTCGCGCGGCATGCCGTTGCGGCGCAGGTCGCGCGCCACGCGCGCGCGCAGGCGCGGCAGCGCGGCGCCGAACGCGGCCAGGCGTGCGTATTTGTCGGTATCGCGCAGCGTGGCCCATTGCGGGTGGTAGACGTACTGCTTGCGCCCGCGCGCATCGCGCCCGGTGGCCTGCAGGTGGCCGCGCGGATCGGGGCAGATCCACACCGACTCGTAGGCCGGCGGGATCGCCAGCGCAGCGATGCGCGCCAGCGTGGCGGCATCGCTCACGCGCTTGCCGTCGGGGCCGGTATAGCTGAAGCCGCTGCCATGGCGCCGGCGCGTGATGCCCGGGCTGCCGTCGTCGACATAGCGCAGCCCCGCGTCGCGCAGCACCGCGTCGAGCGCGGCGGGGGCTTCGGTGGCGGGCAGCGTGCTGTCCATGGGCGTGCGAAATCAGGCGGCGCCTGGCGCGCCGGCCGATTCGGGCTGCGGGGTTTCGAGCCCGGCGTCGGGCGCGGGCGGCGCGGGCTTCGGTGCCGGCTTCGGCGCGGGAGGCGCCGCGCGCTCGGCGGTGACCGGGCCGGCGCGGGCCACGGTGACCATTTCACGCAGCCAGTTGACCAGCATGCTGCTGTAGGTGCGCTGGAATTCCTCGTCGCTCAGGCCATGGTCGGCGCCCTTGATCACGCGATAGGTGAGCGAGTTGGCATGGATGCAGGAATCGACATAGCTCATCACCACGGCATGGGGCACGATCTGGTCGTGCTCGGATTCGATCACCAGCACGTCGCCGGTAAACGCCGTGCACGCGCGCAGCGCGCGATTGCTGGCGGGCGGCACCATGCTGCGCCGGTAGGTCACCAGGTCCTGCTCACGGTGCAGCTGGCGCTTGGGCAGGTCCCAGCCCGTGTCCATGTACAGCGCCGGGGCCCGGAACGCCAGCCAGCGTACCTGTCGCAGGCTGCTGAGCAGCGCGGCCAGGTAGCCGCCATAGCTGCTGCCCACCACCGCGATCGCATTGCGGTCGACCTCGGGCTGGCGCACCAGCACATCGTAGGCCGCCACCACGTCGGCCAGGTTGCGCGTGCGACTGACGGTCTCGTATTGCGCGCGCGTGCCGGCATGGCCGGTCAGGTCGAAGGTCAGGCAGACGCAGCCCAGCCCCGTCACCTTGCGCGCCCGCGCCAGGTATTGCTGCTGGCTGCCGCCCCAGCCGTGCACGAACAACACACCCGGCAATTTGGTCTCCGGGCTGATCAGGGTACCGGCAATGGTGCCGCCTTCGCTTTCGATCTGCAGCAGTTCTTCATGCGTTGCCATCGGATTCAGGCTCCAGTCGTGCGTATTTGGTCAGGGGGCCGACATGGCGGTCTTCGCCCTGGTAGTAGATCTCGGCGTCTTCCGGCACGCGCACATCGTTGCCGTAGACTTCGCGCGTCGACGCCACCACGCGCGTGCGTCCCGGGTCGTCGCGCAGCGCCGCCAGCGCCGCCAGTTCGGCACCCGTGGCACCGCCGACGCGCCACGACTGCTCGAGCACGCCACCGAGCATCTGCCCGTCATTGGCGCCGCCGGCCGGCGCGCCGAAGGCAACGTCGTAGTTGCAGCGCGACAGCACCATGCCGCCGCCCTCGCCATAGCAGGCCAGCGCGGCCTCGTGGTACACCATCGCCGCGCGCACCGCGGCGAGGATGCGGGCGTCGAACGGATGCTGCAGCAGCGCGTCAAAGCCGCCGCGCACCACGGTCAGGGTCGAGCCGCCGTAGACCTTCTGGCCGCGGTTGTTCTCGGTCAGCCCCTGCGTGCCGCAATAGCTCGCCTCCAGTCCCGCCAGCACGACCTTGCCGACGCTGAAGGTCTGCGGCGCGCGCAGGTCGCGCTCCACCACCAGGCCGTCGCGCTCGACGTCATGCGGCGCTAGCGCGGCCAGCGCTTCCTCCAGCGCGGCTTCGCCGTCGACCACGCACTGGCCCAGCCCGCCGACGCCGCCGGTATCCTTGAGCCGCACCGGCCCCAGCGTCAGCAGCCGCAGCGCCGCGGTGCGCGCATCGCCAAGGCTGAAGGCGGTAAAGCCAGGCAGCGTGGCGCCCACCACGCGCCGCACGAAGGCCTCGGACCAGCCCCTCGGCGCCGCGGCACCGGGCTCGACCAGGCCGTGCGTGATCGCCTTGGTGGCGACGAACGCATACGGCACCACGCCGCCGAAGAGATCGTCCTCGCCCTGCACGCCCAGGCTGGCCGCCAGTTCGTGGCCGACCAGGGTCTGCGCCGGCACCAGATACGGCGCGGGCCGTCCCGCCGCCGGCGCGGCGTAGCCGCCGGCGAACGGCTGGCCGGCAATCCGGGCCACCTTGCGGGCAATATTGGCAAGGGTCATGCCATGGTGGCTGTCGGCCTGGTCCAGGGTCTCGCAGCCGTAGGCCATCACCGGACGGCTGCCCTGCTGCGCGGCTGCCGGCGCTCCGGCCGGCAGCCCCGGTTTTCGCTTGCTTGCGTCGCTGGATACGGTCACGGCCTGCTCCTGTTTCGGGTTGTCGCATGGATCCTGCGCAAGGGGGGGCCGCTGGCCGGCAAGCTACGAGGCAGCCGAGGCGCGCGTCGCGGGTGTGCCGCCGGCGGGCGCTTCGGGCGAATGCCCGCGCGAGGCGCGCGCGTGACGCTTGGCGGCGTGGTTTTCGCGCGCCTCGTCGAGCGAATGGCTGGTCTTGATGCCGTCTTCCTGGTCCGCCAGCTCGGCCAGCTGGCGGTAGAAGCTGACCAGCTGGCGCAGCTCCTCTTCATCCAGATCTTCGATCGACACCAGCATGTTGCTGGCCTCGCGGTGCGAGGCCAGCAGTTCGTTGAGCTTCAGGTGGACCGCGACGGCATCCTTGTTCTGGCTCTGCTGAATCAGGAACACCATCAGGAAGGTGACGATGGTGGTACCGGTATTGATGACCAGCTGCCAGGTTTCGGAGTACCCGAACATCGGGCCGGTAAGGGCCCACGCCACCACCACGCCGACGGCCAGCACGAAGGCGGTCGGCGACCCGGCATGGCGCGTGGCGCCGCCGGCAAAGCGGTCGAACAGGTGCAGCACGGTGGCACGTTTGCCGGCGCCGGGCCGATGGCCAACGCCGGGCAGGATGGGGCTGGATTTGGGCATCGTTGCACTCCCACGGACAAATCGCCGGATTGGCCGCCGAAAATGGTGATGGCCTGGGCGGCATGCTGATTTCATTTTATGGAGCGCATGGCCGATGTGCAGCGGGCGCAGTCCTACAACGGGCGCAGCACTTGCCGCACCCTGCACGTTTCGTTTCTACATCGGGAGATAAATCTTGCCGGCGCGTGGCCGCATTCCTGCGCGCCGACGGCGCGCGGGGCGACGGGAACGCTTCTTGCGCCGCATTCCATGACGAAGCGGCGACTTCCCGGTGCGCCGGTGGCTGGTCGCCGCCCTGTTGAACCGGGCCCGGTCCGCACCAGGGACCGGCCCACAAACTAGCGGAGCCAGCCATGTTCCAATCCCCTGCTACGCAACCCCGCGCGCCCCGCCGCGTCGTCGACATCATGACGCGCCAGCCGGCCTATATCACCCCCGATGAAACCATCCAGCATGCCGCGCAGCTGATGGCGGACCTGCACGTCGGCTCGCTGCCGGTCTGTGACGGCCGACGTTTGGTCGGCATGCTGACCGACCGCGACATCACCGTGCGCGCCACCGCCGGCGGCCAGCCGCCGCAGGCCACGCGCGTGGCCGATGCAATGTCGCCGCAAGTGGAATGGTGCCTCGAAGACGAATCGCTCGAAGACGCGCAGCACAAGATGGAAGCCGCGCAGGTGCGGCGCCTGCCGGTGCTCGACCACGACCACACTCTGGTGGGCATCGTGTCGCTGGGCGACTTCGCCAGCAAGGGTGCCGATACGCGCGAATCCGGCGAGACGCTGGCGTCGATCTCCACGCCTTCGGCGCCCGCGCGCTGAAGCCGCATCGACCAGGAGCCGCGATGAGCGCAACCCCTTCCGCCGATGACGAAGCCCTGCGCGTGGCCGTACGCGCCGAAATTGCCGCGGCCTTCGATGGCCGCTTTCCCGACGGCGTGACGCTCGAGGTGGCCGACCGGCGCGTAACCGTGCGCGGCTGCGTGGAAGACGTCGACACCGCGCAGCGCGTGGAAAAGGCCGCCGCGGTCAGTCCCGGCGTGCTGGGCGTGCATAACGCGCTGTCGACGCGACAGGCGCCTGCACCCGAACCGCAGGGCCAGCCTGCCGGCAGCGGCCGGCACGCCGACCCGGCCGACAAGCCCGCCGGACAGGTGAACCACAAGGTCTGAACGGCACGCTGAAAGACAAGGCGCCGGAGGTCATCTCCGGCGCCTTGGCGTTTTACCTGGGGCTAATGGCCTGACGAGTCTGGCTCAGCCCCACGGGTCATAGCGGTCGGCTTCCCAGTACGGCGAGATGCCGTAGTACTGGTGGATGCTGGTGGCCCATTGCGAGTCGGCCATGGTCGGCCAGTGGTCCTTGTCGAACCCCGGCGCGGCCTTGAGCCGGTCCTTCTCGACGCCGAGCACGAAGCACTTGCGCCGCGTGTCCAGGGTCAGCGCGGACCACGGCAGCGCGAACAGCTTTTCGCCGATGCCGAGGAAGCCGCCCATCGCCAGCACGGCATAGGCAACACGTCCGCCGAGCACGTCGATCATGATGTGGTCGATGGTGCCGATATCATCGCCGGCCGGATCGACCACCTTGTTGCCCTCGAGTGTGTCGGCCGCCATCACGAACGGACCGGGTCCCGGGGAATTGCGGTCGATGCCGCCGACGATCGAGGCGCCGTGCGGATGTTCGGCGCCGGGCGTTTCAGGTTGGACTGGATTCATGGATACCTCCGTTTGGCTGCTCGGGTAGCGGGTTGGAGCGGAATGCGAAGCGTGGCGCGCGGCGCGCTAGCGGCGTTCGCGCGGGTCGGCCGGCACCGGCGGCACCAGCGGATCGAAGTCGGCCCAGCGGCCATCGACCCACTCGCCGTCGGCGCGCTCGACATCCTTGGCGCCGCCCTGGCGCAGCACGGTCGCGACCGTGTCCGCGGTGGCGGTGTCGGTGCTGGTCAGGTGCGCCGCCAGCACGACCCCGGCATTGCGCACCGGTGGCTGGCCGGTGCGCGGGTTGCGCCCGGCATGGCGCGCCAGCGCCAGTGCGCCCGCGAGCGAGCCGAGGTAGGCCCCCAGCCCCACCGCGAACACCAGCACCAGGATCGACAGCGGTGGCGTCGCGCCCAGCGCGGCCACCAGCGCCGCGCCGACCGCGGCGCCGACGGCGGCGCCGATCAGCACCCCGCTGATCGCGCCCACACCCGATTTGCGCGCGCCGGCGTCGGCGGCGTGGTCGCCGCCGATGGCATACGCGGCGTGCTGCCCGGGCGGGTTCACGTAGAACAGGTTCAGGTCCTGATCGGCAAACCCCTGCGCGCGCAGCCGGCTTGCGGTGGTTTCGGCGGTGGCGAAGCTGTCGAAGCGGCCAGCGATGATGGCGGACATGGTGGCTCCTTTTCGTTCATCGATGTGTTCGGAACCGCGGCGGGGCTGGTGGCAGCCACGCCGCGGCGCTTGGACTCAAGGTGGACTAAAGGGGGCAGGCACGCTCCTCAGCGCTTGGCCGACTTGCCCGGCTTGGCGGACTTGGCCGCAGTCCTGGCCCCGGCCTTGCTCCCGGCCGCTGCCCCGCTCTTTGCGGCAGGCTTGGCTGCGCGCTTGGTAGCGGGCTTCGTTGCGGACTTGGCGGCAGGCTTGGCCGTCGCCGACCTGGTCGCAGCGGACCCGGTCGTTGCGGACCTGGCCGTGGATTTGGCAGCAGTCCGGCCCGGCGATTTCGCGGCCGGCATGTCGCCCGCCTTCGAACCCGCCTTCGCGCTCGCCTTCGCGCCCGTCTTTGCAGCAGGCTTGGCCGAGCGACCCGACTCCGCGGCTGCGCCCTTGCGCTGGCCGGCCGGCTTCGCGCCTACCGGCTGCTCCTGGCTGCCTTCCCTGAGCTTCCAGTCGACGTCGTCGCGCGCGGTCTGCATCTTCTTCTCGGCGTGCATGGCAGCGCTGGGCGAGATCGGATCGCTGGCCGGGAAGGTCATCTCCAGCGAATCGTCGACGGCGGCCTGGTAGGTCTTGGCTTCCTTGCCGCGCGGCCGGGTGCCCGCTGCCGGCTTGCCGGCTGCGCCCTTGCCCGCGGACGGGCCGCTGCTGC
Source organism: Cupriavidus phytorum (assembly GCF_003254285.1). Lineage (NCBI taxonomy): Bacteria > Pseudomonadati > Pseudomonadota > Betaproteobacteria > Burkholderiales > Burkholderiaceae > Cupriavidus > Cupriavidus phytorum. Next base: position 91,088 of record NZ_QKZN01000001.1, on the reverse strand, counting down.
GGGTCGCCGGCGCGGTGCCGGCACGCGCCGACGGCGTGGCCCTGGTGGACTGCGCGGACCGCGTGGCGGTCGCGGACTTCGCCCGGGACGGCTTCTGTGCAACCTGCTCGGCCTGGGCGGACTTGCGGCTGGCGTTGGGCATGGTTGTTCCCTCCTTGGTTTAGGGTGCTTGATCCATGCAAGGGGCGGGCCAGAACCTTGTCAGCGGCCTGGCACGCAGGCTGGCGCTGCAGTGCGCGTGTGAACGCAGCCATACCGTGGCACGCCAGCACCGCGCGATGGCGCCGCGGGCAAGTGGTACGCGTAGCGTTGGCGCCGGCCTGGTAAAAACTACATCGAGCGCGGCAGCGGGGCGCCTTCAGGCCTGGCGCATATGCCGCGGGAACCGGACCGCGATGCAGACGCTGACCTTGTCGCTGTCGCAGCCGTCGCTCTCGGCGCTCAGCACGGCGCCGTGCATTTCCACCATGCGCCGCGTCAGCAGCAGTGCGCTGCTTTGCCGGGACGGCGGCTCTCCGCCCTGGGGCGGACGGCGGCCGAAGAAGTCGGTCAGCGCCGCCAGCCGGCTGGCGCTGCGCTGCGAATCCAGCGGCGGGCTTTCGGTAATGCGCAGCTTGACGTAATCGGGCTCGCTGAACAGGTGCACGCTGACCGCGCCGCCCGTGGGTGCGCGCCAGATGCAGTGCACCAGCAGGTGCCGCAGCAACGGCGCCAGCCGCATGGCATCCCCGTCGATCCGGTAGGCGGCGGCATCCGGCGCGTCCGGGGCGGCGCCCGCCGCGCCCGATGCGGTCGAGGGGGTCGATGGGGTCGCAGCCTCCGACCCGATCGCGCAGCCGTCCACGCTCAGCGGCGACAGCAGCACGCCGCGCGCCTCGGCCGCATGGCGGCGGTCGGCAATGGCCTGCAGCGCGAGCGTGCGCAGATCCAGCTGCTGCCAGCGGGGCGGGGTCTCGTCGGCCAGCAGCCGCACCCCCTCTTCCATTTCCTCGATCAGCGCCAGCTGCTGCTGCATGCCCGAGCGGATGCCGTCGAGCGCGCGCTGCGCCGGCGCCGGCGTGGTATCGAAGGCGCGGTCCAGCACATAGGCCCAGCTCTGGATGGCGTTCAGCGACGAGCGCAGGTCATGCGCGGATTGCTCGATCAGCGTGCTGACCTCCTGCACGCTGCGCACCGGCTGGGCGCTGCCGTTGCCGGCCGCGGCCTGCGCGTTCGGCGCCTGCGCGTCCGACGGCTGCGCGGAATCTGACTCAGAGGTGCCCGGCAAGCCGGACGGCGGAAATAGCTGCGTCATGTGCGGATCGGCCGCAACGGCCCGTAGACATGGCAGGCCGGATCGGCCGGAGACATTGCCCTGCTCGGAAGCAAGAAACGTGCTCCACGCGCCCAGCGCGCCACCAGGGCCGCCGCGCGCGCCCGCCATCCCCGTGGTCGCAAGCGATGGCCCACGCCGTCATCCGGTTGCGGACGGACCCGAGTCATTGCGCGAGGCGCGCAACCACTCTGGCAATTCGCCACGGGCGGCATAATCTTCCAGCCGGTTGTACAAAGTCTTCAGGCTGATGCCGAGGATCTCCGCGGCATGCTTCTTGACCCCCGCGCACTGCTCCAGCGTGGCGAAGATCAGCTGGCGGTCGGCGTCGGCCAGCGACATGCCCACCGGCACCGACACCACCGCCGCGCCGGGCGCCTGCGTGGCCGCGACCTGCAGCGGCACCTGCGCCTCGGTAATGAGGTCGTCGTCGGCCATGATGAAGGCGCGCTGCACGAAGTTGCGCAGCTCGCGCACGTTGCCGGGCCATGCGTGCAGGCGCAGGCTGTCGAGCACATTGGGCGCGAAGCGGCGCTGCACGCCCTGCTCGGCATTGAGCTGGTCCAGCATCATGTTGGCGATCTGGATCACGTCGTCGCCGCGCGCGCGCAGCGGCGGCAGTTCCACCGGAAAGACATTGAGCCGGTGGAACAGGTCGGCGCGCAGCTTGCCGTCGGCCACCGCTTCCTCGGGGTTGCGGTTGGTGGCGGCCAGCACGCGCACGTCGGCATGGCATTCGCGGTTGGTGCCCACCCGCATGAAGGTGCCGGTCTCGAGCACCCGCAGCAGCTTGACCTGCAGTTCGGCGGGCATCTCGGTGATCTCGTCGAGGAACAGCGTGCCGCCGTCGGCGCGCTCGAAATAACCCTTGTGCTGGCGGTCGGCGCCGGTAAAGCTGCCGCGCTCGTGGCCGAACATCTCGCTTTCGATCAGCGTGGGCGAGATCGCGCCGCAGTTGACCGCCAGGAACGGCTGGCGCCGCCGCGCCGACAGCTCGTGCACGGTCTGCGCGGCCAGCTCCTTGCCGGTGCCACTTTCGCCGATCAGCAGCACGGTGGCCTCGGTGGGCGCCACGCGCGCGAGCTGGTCGTAGACCGCCTGCATCACCTCCGAGCTGCCCATCAGGCGTCCGAAGCGGCCGTAGCGGCGCAATTCGCCCCGCAGCGAATGGATCTCGGCGCGCAGCTCGCCGGTGGTGGCGAGGCGCTTGAGCACGGTCTGCAGGCGCGCGACGTTGATGGGCTTGACCAGGTAGTCGGTGGCGCCGGCGCGCAGCGCTTCCACCGCGCTTTCCACGCTGGCGTAGCCGGTGGTCAGGATCACCTCGACGCCGGAAGCGCCGACCTCCTCGAACAGTTCCATGCCGTTGCCGTCGGGCAGGCGCAGGTCGGCCACGATGGCTTCCGGCATGCGCCAGCCGATCTGCAGCCGCGCTTCACGCAGCGTGCCGGCGGTGGCGGAGGTGAAGCCTTCCATGGCTACGATCTCGGCCAGGGCGGCGCATGCGTTTTCGTCGTCATCGACAATCAGGATGTGGGGCATACGATCCGTCAGTGAGACCTAATGGGAACTCAAGGCAAACCCCGGGCGCTGCCTTCCGCAACCGCAACGCCGACCGGCACCGGGTCTGCGGAAATCCGCCGGCGCGCCTCATGCGTGGCGCGTACGGCAGCCATGACAGGCACAGGAGGCTCGGCCCTGACTGCGGCTTCTGGTCCGCGGGGGGCGGGTCCACACTGCGTAATGCCAGTCTAAGCCCGGGCAGGCACGGTCGTTGCCGGTGTCCGTCTGACACAGCTGTCGGAAGTTGCCGCGCAGGCGCGCGCCGCTATGGCAAGCCCCCACGCCAAAGGCTAGCATAGGAACTTCTCCCGGCAACCCGCCACCTGCAACCCTCGACCGGCCGATTTCGGGCCAGCAACCCGTGCCAGTGACCGCCAGCACTTCGCGGCGCAGCAACGCCGCCCCCGCTTCCAGCCACGCCGCCGGCACCGCGCCGGGCAGCGAACCCGCGCCGCGCCGCGCCGTGCCGTCGCAGGTATCGCTGCTGTGGGAAAGCACAGCGCCCGCGATGCAGCGCCTGCTGGCGCAGATCGAGCGCGTGGCGCCCACCGATGTCACCATGCTGGCCGTGGGGGAAAGCGGCTCGGGCAAGGAAGTGGTGGCGCGCGCGGTGCACGAACGCAGCGCCCGCCGCAACGGTCCCTTCATTGCCGTCAACTGCGGCGCGATCCAGCCCACGCTGATCGAATCCGAACTGTTCGGCCATGAAAAAGGCGGCTTTACCGGCGCCATCGAGCAGAAGGCGGGCTACTTCGAGCAGGCCCAGGGCGGCACGCTGTTTCTCGACGAAGTCACCGAGATGCCGCTGGAGATGCAGATCAAGCTGCTGCGGGTGCTGGAGGGCCGCACTTTCCACCGCGTCGGCGGCGATACGCTGATCGCCACCGACGTGCGCATCCTCGCGGCCACCAACCGCGACCCGGTGGAGGCCGTGCGCGGCGGCCAGCTGCGTGAGGACCTGCTGTACCGGCTGGCGGTGTTCCCCTTGCATATCCCGCCGCTGCGCGAGCGGCCCGACGATATCGTGCCGCTGGCACGCCACTTCCTGGCCGAGTACAACGCGATGGAGCGCACCGACAAGAGCTTCTCGGCCGGTTCGCTCGACCGCCTGGTGCGCTACGACTGGCCCGGCAATGTGCGCGAGCTGAAGAACGCGGTCTACCGCGCCTTTATCCTCGCCGACAAGGTGGTGGAGATCGGCAACCCCAACCTCGCCACGCAGGCGCCGCGCCCGACCACCGTCGACGGCGTGGTCAACGTGCGCGTCGGCACCACGCTGGCCGATACCCAGCGCGAGATCATCATGGCGACGCTGGCGCGCTTCGACGGCGACAAGCGCCAGGCCGCGCGCGCTCTCGGCATCAGCCTGAAGACGCTCTACAACCGGCTCGACGCCTACCGCTCCTTGTGAGGCGCCGCAGGGCTGGCCGGCACCGGCTCGGCCAGGGCGCGCGACAGGGTCTCGATCGACAGCGGCTTGGTCAGGTGCGCATCGAAGCCGGCCTGCCGGCTGCGGCGCTGGTCCTCGGCGGTGCCGCGCCCCGACAGCGCCAGGAACTGCACCGCGCGGCCGCGCAGGTCCTTGCGCAGCGCTTCCAGGACTTCATAGCCCGACATGTCGGGCATCTGCAGATCGAGCAGCACGCAGTCGGGCCGGAACGCCGCGGCCACGCCGACTGCCTGCTGGCCGCTGTGCACCGCCTGGGCCTCGTGGCCAAGCAAGGTCAGCAGTTCGGCCATGCTGTCGGCGGAATCGGCATTGTCATCGACCACCAGCACGCGCCGGCGCGGCGCCTTGCCCCGCGGCAGCGAGGCGGGCTCGGCCGGACGCGTGTTGGCGCGCGGCAGGATCACGGTGAAGGTGCTGCCCTTGCCCGCGCCCGCGCTGTCGGCCTGGATCGCGCCGCCATGCGCTTCGAGGATGGCCTTGGCCAGCGCCAGGCCGATGCCCAGCCCGCTGCGGCTGCCGGCATCGCTTTCCTGCGCGAACAGGTTGAAGATCCGGTCCAGCGCCGCCGGCTCCAGCCCGCGGCCGGTATCCGACACCGCGGTGATCACGCGCTCCGCCTCCACGCTGACATGCACGCTGACGGTCCCCCCGCGCGGCGTGTACTTGGCCGCATTGCTGAGCAGGTTCAGCAGCACCTGCCCGAGCCGCGCGGCATCGGCCCGCACAAAGGGCGAAACCTCCGGCAGCGCCACCACCAGTTGCTGGCCCGACGCTTCCAGCGTGGGACGGATCGCTTCCAGGCTGGTGGTGACCACGTCGTTGTAGGAGGTTGGCGTCAACTCCATCTTGAGCTTGCCGGCAGTGACGCGGCCCACGTCGAGCAGGTCGTTGACCAGCCGCTCCACCTGGCGCAGCTGGCGGTCGATGATTTCGGCGCAGCGGCGCACGCGCGGGCCGGTGTCGGGAGTCAGCACGATCACTTCGACGGCATTGCGCACCGGCGCCAGCGGGTTGCGCAGCTCGTGGGCGAGGATGGCGAGGAAGGATTGCAGGCGGCGGTTGCCGGCATCGAGCATTTCGAGCCGCAGCGCATCGCTGAGGTCGCGCGCGGTCCACAGCAGGCTTTCCGGGCAACCGGCCGCGTCGCGCACCAGCACCATGCGCGTGGCGCAGCGCACCACCGAGCCGTCCTTGCGTGCCAGGCGCTCTTCGCCGGTCCACTGGCCGCAGGCCCGCGCCGCTTCCAGCGCCGCCTGCGGGCGGCCCGCGGCGGCTTCCTGGCGGGTATAGAGCCAGGCCAGCGGCTGGCCCGCCGCCTCTTCGGCGGTGTGGCCGGCAAGCGCGCGCGCGCCGGCGTTCCAGCTGCGGATGGTGCCGTCGAGCGAGAGTTCGCAGACCGCGGTGCAGGGCAGGTTCTCGGCCAGCAGGCGCAGCTTGTCGGCAGCCAGGTGCGCATGGTCGGCGGCGGCCTGCTGCACCGTGGTATCACGGCACGACACGATAAAGCCCGCGCCCGATGCGCCGTCGGCTGAGGTTCGCGCGGCGCCCGGCGCAGCGGCGGGCAGGTCGGCCGCGTCGATGCGCCGCAACTCGCAGCTGGCGCGCAGCAGGCTGCCGTCGCGGCGCACGCGCCAGCCTTCGTCCCGCGCCTGGCCGGCCTGCGCGGCCGCATCGAGCCATTGCTGGGGCAGGCCGGCGGCAACGTCCTCGGGACGGTGCAGCCGCGACAGATGGCTGCCGGCGATCTCCGCGGCGCTGTAGCCGAACAGCCGGCGCGCCGGTTCGGGCCACGCCACGATCACGCCGTGCGCGTCGAGCTCGAACACCGCGCAGTCCTGCACCGCGTCGAGCAGGCGCCGGTACCGTTGCGCCAGTTGCGCAGCATCGCTCTCCGGCGGCACGCCGCCGGAGGCTTCCACGGAGATCGAGCGAACTTTGGTTGCCGCTTGCAGCCCGGACATGAAGACCTTGGGTTGAGGTTGGATCGACGGCGGCCTGGCCGGCGCGGCATGCCGCCAGCGGCCCATGTCGCCGCACAGGGCCAAATGCCCGCGAGTGCGGGCATTCCAGTCAATGATAGGCGCTCGCGGCCCATGCGCCACCCGATATGGCGGCGCAGTGTGCGCAGCACGCGTTCAGCGGCAAGGAGATTGGCGTCCGGCCGCACGCAGGCCCTCCCGGGGGGCGTGCGGCACGCGCAGGTGAGCGCTAGCGGCGGCGCAGCTGGACCATCGCGGCGACCGCGGCCGAGGCCCCGACCACCAGCGCGGTGGTCAGCATGGGGTAGCGCGCGGTGGTGGTGTACGGGCAGGAATGCAGCGCGGCGCGGGTGCCGGTGCGTTCCTGGAGGCCGCTGCCGCTGCCGTAGAGGGTATTGTCCTCGAGCGGGCCGGCCGGATGGCGGGTCTGCTGCGCGCGGCCCATGAAGCGGCGCATAAAGCGGTCGAAGGTGTGCGGCGCATGGTACGCGGCGGCCGAGAAGGCCTTGGCGGCGGCGCCGACGAACAGTTCGCGACGCGGGTTCTCCGCGGCGAACAGGATCGCGTCGGCGGCCAGGGCCGGGTCGTACAGCGGCGGCGGCAGGCGCGGCTCCACGTCCAGGAAATTCTTGGCATGCATGGCCAGCGGGGTTTCCAGGCCGGCGGGCTTGATCAGCGTCACGCTGACCGGGGCCTGCTCCTGTTCCAGCTCCAGCCGCAGCGAGTCGGTGAAGCCCTTGATCGCATGCTGCGAGGCCGAGTAGGCGCTCTGCAGCGGCATCGGGCCGTCGGCGGCCTCGCTGCCCATGTTGATGATGGCGCCGCCATGCTCGCGCAGGTGCGCCGCGGCCGCCAGCGAGCCATGCACGGTGCCCCAGTAGTTGGTATCGAACAGCCGCCGCTGGTCTTCCAGCGGCACATCGCAATGGCGTCCGAAGATCGTCACGCCGGCGTTGTTGATCCAGGTGTCGAAGCCGCCGAAGCGCTCGATCGCGGCATGCGCCACCTTGCCGATCTCATCGTGCCGGCCGACATCCGCCACCACCGTGATCACTTCGGTGCCCTGCTCGCGCAGTTCTTCCGCCAGCTGGTGCAGCGACCCCTCGCTGCGCGCCACCAGCACCAGGCGTGCGCCCTGCTGCGCCGCCTTGCGCGCGGTGACCAGCCCAACGCCGCTGCTGGCGCCGGTCAGCACTATGACCTGCGAGCTGATTCTCTTCAAGGTGGGTTTCATCTGCCGCTTCCTCCAGTGGGGAGTCCCGGCCCGGCGCCGGGCGTATCGGTGGGAAGTCGCAAGGAGCGTTCCCGTCGCGGACCCGCCGTGACCGCGGCGGCGGGGCATGGCGTCCACGGCAGATTTACAACCCCTGGTAAGAACCACATGGCGCCGGGGGCGCATCCTCCGCGCGACGCGGTATGTAGGACGGGCGCCGATTTCAGCGCGGCCATGTGCTGCCTAAGCTGGATGCATCCACGCAACCGGCGACCGCCATGGCCAAGACCCCTTCGCAGGACTCGCGCGCGCCGCGCGCCGCTGGCAAGCGCGCGACCAAGCCTGCCGCCGGCACGGGCAGCAAGCCCGCCAAGACGACTTCGGCGAAGCCCGCCACCAAGCGCGCCGCAAGCGTTCGCCCAGCGGCACGGGCCACCGGCACGCCCGCGGCGCTCGAAAAATACCGCCGCATGCGCGACTTCGGCGCCACGCCCGAGCCCAGCGGCGGCGCGGCCCGCGCCGCAACGCGCAAGCGCGCGGCAGCGTTGTCGTTCGTGATCCAGAAGCATGCGGCACGGCGGCTGCACTACGACTTCCGGCTGGAACTGGGCGGCACGCTGAAGAGCTGGGCCGTGCCCAAGGGGCCCAGCCTGGACCCCGCCGACAAGCGCATGGCGGTCCATGTGGAAGACCATCCGATGGACTACGCCGGCTTCGAGGGCGTGATTCCCGCCGGGCACTATGGCGCTGGCACGGTGATCGTCTGGGACCGCGGCACCTGGGTCCCGGTGGGCGATCCCGAGGCAGGCTATCGCAGCGGCAAGCTCAAGTTCGAGCTGCGCGGCGAAAAGCTGCACGGGCACTGGACCCTGGTGCGCATGCACGGCAGCCGCCAGAAGGAGCAGGACGCCTGGCTGCTGATCAAGGAACGCGACGACGCCGCGGTGCCGGCGTCGGAGTTCGACGTGGTCGAGGCCCTGCCCGACAGCGTGCTGGGCGGCACCCAGCGCAAGCCCGCGGCCAGGCGCGCCGGCGCCGGCAAGGCGGCAAAGGCAGCCGAAGCGGCCGAGGCCGCCACACCAGCCGCGCACGATGCCATCCGCGCGCTGAAGCCGCCGCCGGGCGCCACGCGCGCGGCGCTGCCCCTGGCGCTGGCACCGCAACTGGCGACGCTGGTCGAAAAACCGCCGCCCGACGCCGCGGCCTGGCGCTACGAGGTCAAGTTCGACGGCTACCGGCTGCTGGCGCGCATCGACGGCAAGGATGTGCGGCTGTTCACGCGCCAGGGCCATGACTGGACCAGCAAGCTGCGCGCGCTGGCGCGCGATGTCGGCGCGCTGGGCCTGCCCGACGGCTGGCTCGACGGAGAGATCGTGGTGCTCGGCAAGCACGGCGAGACCGACTTCCAGGCCTTGCAGAATGCCTTCGATACCTCGCGCGTCGAAGCCATCCAGTATTTTGTCTTCGACCTGCCCTACTTTGCCGGCCATGACCTGCGCAAGGTGCCGCTGGTGGAGCGCCGCGCGCTGCTGCGCCGGATCTTCGGGTACAACGCCTCGCCGCGCCTGCAATTCAGCGAAGACTTCGAAGCCAGTGCCGGCGACATGCTGGACGCGGCGTGCCGCATGAAGCTGGAAGGCGTGATCGGCAAGCGCGCGGACTCCGGCTACGTCAGCGCGCGCAGCAATACGTGGATCAAGCTGAAATGCACCTTGCGCCAGGAATTCGTGGTGGCGGGCTTTACCGACCCCAAGGGCAGCCGCAATGGCATCGGCTCGCTGCTGCTGGGCGTGCACGACAGCGGCGGGCGCCTGCGCTATGCGGGCAATGTCGGCACCGGCTTCGACACCCGCACGCTCGACGAGCTGCGCACGCAACTCGATGCGCTGCGTGCCGATGCGTCGCCGTTCCACACGGTGCCGGCCGGCGTGCGCGGGCATTGGGTCAAGCCCAGGCTGGTGGCCGAAGTCTCCTTCGGCAGCTGGACCCGCGAAGGCCGGGTGCGCCATGCGGTGTTCCATGGCCTGCGCACCGACAAGCCCGCCGGCGCGGTTTCGGTGGAGCAGCCGGCGGCGCCCGCCGGCAAAGGCAAGGCGGCCGCCACGACGCGGGACAAGCCGGCAAGCAGGCCCGAGTCCAGCCCAAAGGCGGGCGCAGCCAAGCGCCAGACGGCGGTGGGCGGCAAGGTGTCGATCAGCCACGCCGAGCGCGTGATCGACGCCGAGTCGGGCCTGACCAAGGGCGAACTGGTGCGCTACTACGAACGCGCCGCGCCGCTGATGCTGCCGCACCTGCGCGGACGGCCGATCGCGATGGTGCGCGCGCCGTCTGGCGTGGGTGGCGAGCAGTTCTTCCAGCGCCACAGCGACACGCTGCGCGTGGACGGCCTCAACGTGCTGGACCCCGGCCTGTGGCCGGGACATCCCGCACTGCTGGAGATCGCCTCGGCCGAGGCGCTGGTGGCGGCGGCGCAGCTCAACGTGGTGGAGTTCCATACCTGGAACGCGAGCAAGCGCAGCATCGACCGGCCCAACCGCATCATCTTCGACCTCGACCCCGGCGAGGGCGTGCCGTGGGCACAGGTGCAGGAGGCGGCCGCGCTGATGAAGGCGCTGCTGGACGAGCTGGGGCTGGCCAGCTTCCTCAAGACCAGCGGCGGCAAGGGCCTGCACGTGGTGGTGCCGGTGACGCCGCGCGCCGGCTGGGACGAGCTGAAGGATTTCGCGCGCGACGTGGTGCTGCACGTGGCCGCGACGCTGCCGCAGCGCTTCGTCGCCAAGAGCGGCGCGCGCAACCGCGTCGGCAAGATTTTCATCGATTACCTGCGCAACGGCATGGGCGCCACCACGGTGGCCGCCTTCTCGGCGCGCGCGCGGCCCGGGCTGGGCGTATCGATTCCGGTGGCGTGGGAGGAGCTGGACACATTGACCAGCGCCGCGCAGTGGACCGTCGCCAACGTCGAAGCCCGGCTGGACGCGCTGGAGGCGGCAGACCCGTGGGCGGACTACGCCGATACCCGGCAGGCCATCACGCGCGCCGCGGCACGGCTGGCGCGGGCCGGATAGTCCGGATAGCCCCTGCGCCGGCTGGCTATTGTCGCCATGGCCGGCGGCACATTTCTTGCCCCTTAGTGGCGAGCGTGTCCCGGCGCCATCCACGTAGCCAGCCACACAGCAAGCCGCGCCGGGGCGGCAACACCCTACGGAGACAGACCATGGCCCCACTCAAGATCGTCGCCAACCTGCGCGCCGCCGGCACCACCGGCGCGGCCCCGCGCAACCGCCGCGGCCTGCGCCGCCTGCTGGTGTCCTGCGCCATGCTGTCCTGCGCGGCAGCCCCCGTGCAGGCCAAGCTGCCGCCGCCCACGCCGGAGCAGCAGCAGGCCGCCGAAGCCAAGAAGGCCAAGGAAGCCGAAACCGCCAAGCAGCAAGCCGACGCGCTGGCCGTGGTTCAGGACCGCATTGCCGCGCGCTTTGGCAAGGGCACCGATTACAAGGGCTGGACCGAGCCCGGCAAGATCCCGCAGAAGGCCGCCGAAGCGCCGCGCTCCACCGGCCCGCAAGGCGGCACCTCGCCCAGCGCCGAGGCCCACAGCGGCGAGGCGGCGCGCCGCTAGCCCGCTGCGGCACTCCACTCCGGCACTCCGGCCACACGCCGGTTTGGAGGCCGGCATGCCGCCCCGCGCCCTCCCCGCTGTCCGCGACGTTGACCAGCCGGCACGCGTCTTGCCACTGCGAAGCGGAACGGCCGGCGCAAAACACCGCGGCCATATTGATCAACAAGGGGGACGGCGATGATCTGGGGGATGGTGGATTGCAGGATTTTCAAAGGCTGTACGGGCCACCGTGGTAAGTCTTACACGCGGTGCGCGCCGACCAGCGCGCTTTTACACGGCGCGGCCGCGCGGTGCTGCCCGTCATTGCAGGTGCGCACCGGTGCGCCGCGCAGGGTGCAGCCATGAAGCCGCAAGCCAACCGCGCCCCGCTGATCCTGAACGTCGAGGATGGCGAAGGACCGCGCTACGTCAAGAGCCGCATCCTCCATCGCGGCGGCTTTTCCGTGATCGAGGCCGTCACCGGCCATTCGGCGTTGTCGCTGGTACGCCAGCACGCGCCGTCGCTGGTGCTGCTGTCGGCCAGGTTGCCGGACATCAGTGGCCTGGAAGTGTGCCGCCTGCTGAAAGAAGATCCGCAGACGGCGCGCACGCTGGTGCTGCTGACCTCGCCCGGGCTGGCCCAGTCGCGCCAGCGGGTGGAGGCGCTGAACTGCGGCGCTGACGGCTACCTGGTGGAACCCGCCGAACCCGAGGAACTGCTGTCCAGCATCCAGGCGCTGCTGCGCCTGCGCGGTGCCGAAGACGCCTTCCACCGCACCTCGCGCGCCCTCCACGAGCATGAAGACATGTTCCGCCAGCTCGCCGAATCGCTGGCCGACGTGGTGTGGATCCTCGATCCGTCGACGCGGCGGCTGCTGTTTGCCAGTTCGTCGCTGGTGACGGTGTGCGGGCACTCCGCTGAGCAGCTGATGGACAACCCGCGCCTGTGCCTGGAGCGCGTGGCCCCGTCCGACCGCGCACGCGTGGAAGCGGCTGTGGAAAGCATGCTGCGCGACGGCAGCATGGACATTGAGTTCGCCCTGACCCTGCCCAGCGGCGAGCCGCGCGAAGTCCGCGCGCGCGCCTTCCCCATGCGCAGCCGCGGCGGCGCCGACGACAGCGACGGCGCTGCTGCCGGTGGTCCGCCGCTGCGCATTGCCGGGATCTGCCAGGACGTGACGCTGCAGAACCGCGCCGGGCGCACATTGCGCGACGAAGAACGCCGCAAGGACCAGTTCCTGGCGATGCTGGCGCATGAGCTGCGCAATCCGCTGGCGCCGCTGCGCAGCGCCGCCGACCTGCTGCAGCAGCTCGCGCCGACGCGCGAAGACATGTTCCGCGCACGCGACATCATCGGCCGGCAGGTGCATCACCTGACCCGGCTGGTCGACGAGCTGCTCGACATCTCGCGCTTCAACCAGGGCCGCATCACGCTGCGGCAAGACCTGGTCGAGCTGCGCACCGCGCTCAATACCGCGGTGGAAGCAGTGCGTCCGGTGCTCGACGCCTACCGGCACACGCTGCGGCTGTCGCTGCCGGAGCAGCCGCTGCCGGTGCGCGGCGACCTGGTGCGCCTGACGCAGATCTTCAGCAACCTGCTGCAGAACGCGGCCGCGTACACCCCCGCCGGCGGCGTGATCTCGGTCGAAGCCGGCTTCGACGACAACGCGCCGGAGACCGTGCCGGACGCAGTCTCCGGCGGGCAGGTCACGGTACGCGTGCGCGACAACGGCACCGGCCTGTCCGCTGCGCTGCAGCGGCAACTGTTCGATCCGCTGGCCCCGCCCGACCCGGCCCGTGACAGCGATGCCCCGGCCGAGGCGCCGCACAGCGCCTTCCCGCATGACGGGCCGGGCATCGGCCTGACGCTGGTGCAAAAGCTGGTGCAGCTGCACGGCGGCACCATCCGCGCCTTCAGCGCCGGCCCCGGCCAGGGCAGCACCTTCACCGTGACGCTGCCGGTCGAGCCGTGGCAGAACTGGCATCCCGGTTCTGGCAAGGCCGGCCCGCGGCGCAGCGTGCCGCGCCGCATCCTGGTGGTGGACGACAACGTCGACGCGCTCGAGGCCATGACGATGGCGCTGCAGGCCATGGGGCACACCGTGGTGACCGCGCCCGACGGCCCCAGCGCGCTGGCGCGCGCCAGCGACGCGCGCCCGGACCTGGTGCTGCTGGACCTGGGCATGCCGGCCATGGACGGCTTTGAAACCGTGCGCCGGCTGCGCGCGCTGCCCGAACTGCGCGGCGCCAAACTGGTCGCGCTGACCGGCTTCGGCCAGCCCGAGGACCGCCGCCGCGCGCTGGCGGCAGGATTCGACCAGCACCTGGTCAAGCCCGCCGACCTGGACGCGCTGACGCGGCTGCTCGAGGAGCTCGACCAGGAGCGCGCCTAGCGCCGTGCCCGCGCCGGCCGGAGCCTTCACCCGAGGATTCAACAAGGAGCTATCCGTGCATACCACGCCCGATCCCGACATCCCGCCCCGTGAGCCCGAGGTCCCGCCGCCGGAGCCGCCGCCCGGCCCGCCCCAACCCGTGGAAGACCCGCCTCCGGGCGACATGCCGCCACCGCCGCCGCAACGCGCCGGCGCCCGTGGCAAAGGAGCGATCAAGTGTCTCGCATCATCTGGAAAGGCGCCATTGCCTTCGGGCTCGTCAACATCCCCGTCGTCCTGCGCCCCGCGTCGCGCAGCCAGTCGCTCGACCTGGACCTGCTAGACGTGCGCGACATGGCCCCGGTGGGCTACCAGCGCATCAACAAGAGCACCGGCAAGCCAGTCGACAAGGAACATATCGTCAAGGGCTACCAGTACGCCAAGGACGAGTACGTGCTGCTCAACGAGGAAGATTTCCGCCGGGCCAATGTCGAGGCCACGCAGACCGTGGACATCGTCAGCTTTGTCGATGCCGAGAGCATTCCGCCGTACTACTTCGACACCCCGTACTACCTTGAGCCCGACAAGCGCGGCGAGCGCGGCTATGCACTGCTGCACGAAACCATGCGCCGCACCGGCAAGGCCGCGCTGGCGCTGGTGGTGCTGCGCGCGCGCCAGCACCTGGCGGCGATGCTGGTGCATGACGATGCGCTGGTGCTGAACACCATGCGCTTCGCCGACGAGGTGCTGCCGCTCTCGGAGTTGCGCCTGCCCAAGGCGGCCAGCGGCAAGGCCACCGGCGCGCGCGCGAGAGAGATCGAGATGGCGTCCAAGCTGGTCGAAGACATGACCGAGGACTGGGCCCCGGAGCAGTACCGCGACACCTACCGCGACGACCTGATGGCGCGCATCGAGGAAAAGATCGAGTCCGGCAAGACCCACCAGCTGACCCCGCCCGCGGAAGAGGAAGAAGCGCCGCGCCAGGGCGCCAAGGTCATCGACATGGTGGCGCTGCTGCGCCAGAGCCTGGGCAAGCGCGGCAAGGGCAAGCAGGAAGACGAAAGCGAGGCCGAAACCGAAACCGAAGCCGAGCCCGCACGCCGCAAGACCCCCGCGCGGCACGCCGCCGCGCGCAAGCAGCCGGCCGCAAAGCGCGCCAGCGCTACGCCGGCCAAGCGCGCGCGCAGTACGGGTTCAAAGACCACCAGCACCAAGCGCGCTGCCAAGGGTGGATCGCACGCGCCCGCCGCGCGCAAGGGCGCCGGGACGAACGGCAGAAAACGCGCGGCTTGAACGCGCGGCAAGCTACAACGACTCCACGGCAAGAAGAACTCCCGCTTGTGTACTCCCTCTCCCGCGTGCGGGAGAGGGCGGGGGTGAGGGCCAGCGCCTCTACGAAGCGACGCCCGCCACTATACGAGTACCGCCCTTCGTGGACCCACGGGAGTCACCCACCACCCCCTCACCGCGTCGACACCTTCAAATTGTCATTCACTGACGTCACCCCTTCGACGCTGCGAATCGTCTTCAACGCAAGGTCGTGCTGCTGCTGGGTCGGCACCGTGCCGCTGACTTCCACGGCTCCCTGCTGCGTCGTCACGTGAATGCCGGTGGACTTGAGGTCCTTGGTGCCGAGCAGCCGGGTCTTGATCTTCGTGGTGATGGCGCTGTCCTCGATGCTTTGCCTGGCCTGGCCAACCCCGGTCACAGCGCTGGTGTCCGGGTCGGGCCGGCCGGGCATGCCGGGTGCCGAGTTGACCGGCGCCACCGGCGCATCGTCGGCCGCAACGAAGATCAGCCCGCTC
Source organism: Cupriavidus phytorum (assembly GCF_003254285.1). Taxonomy (NCBI): domain Bacteria; kingdom Pseudomonadati; phylum Pseudomonadota; class Betaproteobacteria; order Burkholderiales; family Burkholderiaceae; genus Cupriavidus; species Cupriavidus phytorum. The sequence goes on along the minus strand of NZ_QKZN01000001.1, from coordinate 75,799 downwards.
TTGTCGAGCGCCAGCGCGCTGCCGGCAGCCGCCGCCAGCGCCGCGGCGCAGGCCATGCGCACGGTGCGCGCGGTGGTTCGTGGAATTCGCATGGCTTCCTCCTTGACGGTCCAGCGCACGCCGCTGCCGGGCTGGCACGCGGCGCCACTGGCAAGGCATTTTTCAGCAAGCTCCATACCCACCATGGCGGGCCGCGCGGTGCCTGCCGCAGCGAGCCGGATGCTGTGTAAAACGGGCCACGCGTTGTAAAAGCGCCGCAGCGCTGGCGTGGCGGATCGCGCGCATCGCGCCGGCCCAGGCGGCGTGGCGGCGCTGTCGTGCTTGGCATGGCGATTGCGAAGCAAGGTCTGCGGCAGTTCGCCGCGTCAAGGAGCTAGCAATGGGACAGCAGCAACAGCCGGGTCAATCGCAGTCGGGCCAATCGCAATCGGGCCAGAAGCAGCAGGAACAATCGCAAACTGGCCAACGCGGCAGCCAGCAGCAACCGGGACAACAAGGCGGCGGGCAGATGGGTGACAAGGACCGCATGCAGGACCAACAGCAGCAGCAGGACCGCGGCAGCTCGCAGCCTGGCCAGCAAAGCGGCCAGCGCAGCGGCCAGCAAAGCGGCCAGGGCGGGCAGATGGGTGGTCAGCAGGGTGGTCAAGGCGGCCAGGGCGGACAACGCCAGCAGTAACACCCAGCCGCGACAACAAGGCAGCTATCCGGGTATGTGCGTGAGCAACATGCGGTGCTGACGCAGGGGCATACGCCGGAGATTGGCAGGCCGGAACCCTGAACGGGGCTCCGGCCCTTTTTGCGGCCGCGGCGCGCTGCCGGCCCGCCCGCGCAGGTTGCCGCCATCCCGTGTATGCTGGTCTGACCAAATCCCTCCAACCCCACGCCGCCCAGGCTGTGCCCTTTGTCCAGCGTCACTGACCCCGCCCCGGGCAGCGCCACGCCGCAGCGCCGCGGCCCGCTGCATCAGCTCTCCGCAAGACTGCGGGAGCAGGCCGGTGCGCATGTGCGCGCCCTCACCCGCAGCAACTCCGGCCTGCGCCTGGACTATGACAACCCGCCCGGCGACCCCGGCCTGTTCGGCCCCGAAGCGGTCTGCTGGCGCGTGCATGCGGATTTCCCCGCGATGCTGGCCGGGGGGGTCAGCGCACTGCTGCTGCAGACCCTGCATCCGCTGGCACTGGCGGGAGTATGGGACCACTCCAGTTTCCGCACCGACATGCAGGGACGCCTGGGCCGCACCGCGCAGTTCATCGCCGGCACCACCTATGGCAGCCGCGCCGACGCGATGGCGCTGATCGAACGGGTGCGGCGGATCCATACCGGCGTGTCCGGCATCGCGCCGGACGGCCGACCTTACGCGGCATCGGACCCCGCGTTGCTGACCTGGGTGCACGTGGCCGAGGTCTCGAGCTTCCTGGCGGGCTACCTGCGCTATGTCGGCCCGCTCGGCGCTGCCGAGCAGGACCGCTATTACGCCGAGGTGGCCCGCATCGCGCAGTTGCTCGGCGCGGCCGACGTGCCGTGCTCGCGCGCGGAGGTGGACGCCTATCTCGAATCCATGCGGTCCGCGCTGCTGGCCAGCGAGCGCACCCGCGAAGTGGTGCGTCTGGTCAGGAAGATGCCAGTGGCCAATCCCTTGCTGCAGCCGGCGGTCAGCATCATGGCCGACGCGGGCATCGCGCTGCTGCCGCCATGGGCGCGCCGCCAGCTCGACCTCGACGGGCCTTCGATCCGCCGCTCCGCGGCGCTGGCCGGTATGCACGTGCTGGCGCCGGCACTGCGCTGGGCGCTTGGCGCCGGCCTGGCGGCCCGGGCCCGGCGGCGCGTGGCGCGCGGCACGGACGCTCAGGCGGGTTGAGGGGGGACGAGCCCGACAGGCGCGCGAACGACGCGCCTAGCAGCCGACAAGGGCCGATAAGCGAACGCTTCCGGAGAGCAAAACGGAAATAGCACCAGATTTCCCCGCATTTCGGGGAATCGGCCGCCGGTGAAGTGGCGTTAAATGTGGCTCGGCATTCCGAACGGCCGGTCAGGTTATTCGACCGTCCGGCAACTGCGCCGCAGAGCGCGAATCAAATGACGCGGGCAAAAAAGAAGCCCACGCGCGGGGTGCTCGTAGGCTTTCCAGGACTGCTCGAGCCAAACAGCTCTTGTTACGAATATAAACGCGCTTACATGAGGTGTAAATCCCGCTTCTATCAGGGGATTCCCCTAGCGCAAAACGCGCGCCTTTGCGTATTTCTGGCATTTTTGCCCCTGAAATCACTTTCAGGTTACTTCTTGCAGAGGCTGGCAAATTCCCGCCAGCCCAATGCCCGCCTGGCCCCGCCGGCCAGGGGGGCGCGTCTTCCCACGCCCATCGGGGAGCAACTCTCTACCTCAATTCAGAGGAAAAAAGCAACCAAATTAGTAGAGCATTGCCTCTAGACCACGAGCGGCGTGCCGTCCGTCAACGCTTGTAAAACTTTGTTACTCTCGCCCCTGAAGTATTCCCCTTCTCTTCTGGCAGCGCCAACCGCCGGCCATTGCACGACATTCACGGGCCCGCACACGGGGCCGGGTCTCGGTGCAATCCAGGCGGCCAGTCCGGTCGCCGTTACCGAGAGCGGATGTTTCCCCTGCCGCCCAGGCCGTGCCGCACCCCGAGCCGCCGGCCAACGGACCGTTATCAGCCGCCAGAACCCTTGCGGGCTCTTCCGGAGTCGTTGTGAAGAAGAAGGAAATCCGGCCCAAGCAACCCAGCCGACGGCAACTGCAGTCCCAGCAATTCGCCGCGTACCGCATCACCCAGTCCCCGGTGATCGTGCACCTGTCCAACGGCGCCCGGCTGCACGGGCTGGTGCTGGCCGCCGACGATTTTGTGCTGCTGCTCGGCCGGCGGCACGACGACAGCCAGCCCACCGTGGTCTACAAGCGCGCCATCTGCCTGGTCACGCCGGCCGACGCGCCGGAGGAAATAGGGGTTGCCCCGGAAACGGTGGCTGCGCCGGATTTCGTGCCGCTCTATATTCCGCGCACGCGCAAGCGCCGCTAGGCCGGCGCACGGCCCGACTCCCTTCCACCCTCGCCCCACGTCGCCGCAAGGCGCCTTCCCCCGCCCTGCCGGCACCCCGCGAAACTATCGCGGAGATCACTCTAAACCTTTGCCTTGCCCGGTCGATAACCCAAGCAACGGAGGCACTCTACGCCCTGCAAAGCAGGCCGCCAACGTTACGGCACTAGCCGGAATGCCCAAAACTTTGCATATAGGAGTCGTACCATGGCGCAAGTCATTAACACCAATTCGTTGTCTCTGATGACTCAGAACAACATGAACGCTTCGCAATCGTCGCTGAACACGGCGATCCAGCGCCTGTCGTCGGGCCTGCGCATCAACAGCGCCAAGGACGACGCCGCCGGCCAGGCGATTGCGAACCGCTTCACCTCGAACATCCGGGGCCTGACGCAAGCCCAGCGCAATGCCAACGACGGCATCTCGCTGGCGCAGACCACCGAAGGCGCGCTGACCGAAATCAACAATAACCTGCAACGTATTCGTGAACTGTCGGTCCAGGCGGCCACCGGCTCGAACTCGTCGTCTGACCTGAAGTCGATTCAGGATGAAATCAACCAGCGCCTGTCGGAAATCGACCGTACGTCGCAACAAACGGATTTCAACGGCGTCAAGGTTCTGGCCGGCAACAACAAGCTGTCGGTCCAGGTCGGCGCCAATGACGGCGAAACCATCTCGATCGATCTGAAGCAGATCGACAGGACGACCCTCGGTCTGAGCGGCTTTTCGGTTGCCAAGAATTCCCTGGACGTTGGCCCTAAGGTCACGACCGTTGCCGCTGCGGCTGGCACGGGGTCGCTCAACGTCAGCTTTGCTGCCGGCGAAGTTACCAAGATCAACACCGCAACGGGCAAGACGTTCGCGGCTGCGGATCTGGAGCTCCACGAAGTCAAGACGGCTGGCGGTGCGAACAGCGGCATGTTCGTCGTAAAGGCTGGTGACGACTACTTTGCAGCTTCGGTCAACCGTACCACCGGTGCTGTCGTGCTCAACGGTGCCGACGTTGCATTCCAAGACTCTGCCAATGGCATCACCACCGACGTCACGCTGCAAGACCAACTGATCCGCGTTGCCAATGACGCGAATGGGAACGCCACCGGCTACGTCACCGTCCAAGGTAAGAATTTCGCCGCCCCCGCCGGTACGCTTACTGACGGCGGTGCGACTCCCACTGCCAACGTGGCTGTCGGTACCATCAACCTGAGCGGTGCCGCCACCCCTGAATTCACCGGCGTTCCGACGGGCAACGCGCTGAAGAAAATCGATGCCGCACTGAAGCAAGTTGACGATCTGCGCAGCTCGCTGGGTGCCGTCCAGAACCGTTTCGACTCCGTCATCTCGAATCTGGGCACCACCGTGACCAACCTGTCCTCGTCGCGCTCGCGCATCCAGGACGCGGACTACGCAACGGAAGTGTCGAACATGACCCGCGCGAACATCCTGCAACAGGCTGGTACGTCGGTCCTGGCGCAAGCCAACCAGACCACCCAAGGCGTGCTGTCGCTGCTGCGTTAATCGCCTAGGCGAAAGGCCAAAAAAGGCTGGGCCGCAAGGCTCGGCCTTTTTGTCCGAGAGCATTTTGCAGGCAGCCCGGCTGCGTGCAAAGCGCTACTCAGAGCAAGCGAGTCCCATCAATCCGGACGGAGCATTCGATGTCCCTTTCCCCGACCGTGACTGCAATTGTCACCCGGATGCCAGCCGAAGCTCTGGCCGGCACAGCGACCATGGCCAGCCAGGCAACGCCGCGCGAAAATCAGGTCTCAGGCACGAGCCCGGAGGAAGCCCCCCACAGGGTGGAAACAAGCGCCGCGATCAGCGAACTCGTCGACGCGCTCAAGACCACAACCATCGGCCTGCGCTTTGAGATCGATGAAGCCACGCACCGTGTCATTACCAAGGTGATCGACAAGGAAAGCGGCGAGTTGATCCGGCAGATGCCCACCGAAGAGGTACTGCGCATCGCCCGCGCCATCGACAAGCTGCAGGGGTTGTTCATCAACCAGGCAGCGTGAGCTTTGATCATCAGTTGAAGACGAGACAATTACATGGCAACGATCTCTTCCATTGGCATCGGGTCCAACCTGAACCTGAGCGACTTGCTTGACCAGTTGCAGAAGGCCGAGCAGGCACCGCTTGACGCCATTAACGCGCAGGCCAAGAGCTACCAGACCAAGTTGTCGGCCTACAGTCAGGTGCAGAGCGTGCTTAGTGCGTACCAGGCCGCGGCAAAGAAGCTCTCCGATGCTGCTACCTTCGGCGCCGTAAAGGCCAGCGTCGGCACGACGGACGTGATGACTGTTTCCACCGGTGCCAACGCCGTACCGGGCAGCTATAGCATCACGGTCAACACGCTGGCAACGGCTCAATCGCTGGTGAGCAGCAACGTTGCAGACCAGAAGGCGGTAATCGGTGGGGGCGAGCTCGTTTTCGACTTTGGCGAAGCGCTCGCCACCGGCGGCGCGGCCACCAGCACCAAGAAGGTCACCATCCCCGCGGATTCTTCGCTGGAAGGCATGCGGGATGCCATCAACAAGGCAGGCATCGGCGTGACCGCCAGCATCGTCAATGACGGCAGTGCCAGCCCCTATCGCCTGGTGCTGACCTCGGACAAGACCGGAACGCAAGCCACCATGCGAGTTTCGTCTGCCGACGCTGCCCTGAACAACGTGGTGGCGTTCGATCCGGCCGCTGCGCCCGCTGCCAACAAGATGGAACAGAAGGTTCCGCCGGCCAACGCGACGCTCAAGATCAATGGCATCGACGTGGTCAGCCAGAGCAATTCCGTGGTGGACGCGGCGCAGGGCGTGACCATGAACCTGGTCAAGCCAGGCACTACATCGCTGGTGGTGACCCGTGACAACGAGGCAATCAAGGCCGCGGTCCAGGCCTTTGTCACTGCCTACAACAATATTCAGAGTTCCGCCAAGTCCCTGACGGCATTCGATACCAAGGCCGGCACGTCCGCGGCGCTGACCGGCGACGGCACGCTGCGCACGATCCAGTCTGGCCTGCGCTCGATGCTGGGTGGCGCCATGGACGACGGCAATGGCGGCACCATCACGCTGATCGACGTCGGCATCACGTTCGACAAGGACGGCACGATGAAGCTGGACGATTCCAAGTTGACCAAGGCAATGAACGACAACCTCGGTCGCGTCACCTCCCTGTTCTCCAGCACCACCGGCGACGGCGGCATCGGCAAGCGCGCCACCACCTATATCGAAGGCCTGAGCAAGACCGACGGCGCGCTGAAGGTGGCGCAGGACGGCATCACCAAGACGCTGGAGGACCTGGAGGACGACTATGACCGCGTCCAGGACCGCGTCACCGCCACCATCGACCGCTACAAGGCCCAGTTCACGCAACTGGACCTGGTGGTGGCGCAGATGAACCGCACCAGCAGCTACCTGACGCAGCAGTTCAACGCGCTCAACAACAGCATCAAGAAGTAACCGCCCAGCCGCACCACACCGCCACGAGGAACCCAGCCATGTTCGCCCGCGCATCCGCCAACGCCTACGCCCAGGTCGGCGTCCAGACCGGTGCCATGAGCGCCAGCCCGCACAAGCTGATCGCCATGCTGTACGACGGCGCGCGCGCCGCGATCGCGCGGGCCAGGTTCCACCTGGAAGGCGGCAACATCGCAGAGCGCGGCAATGCCATCTCCAAGGCCATCGACATCATCGACAACGGCCTGCGCGCGGTGCTCGACCACGACGTCGGCGGCGAAATCTCGGCCAACCTCGAAGCGCTGTACGAATACATGGTGCGCCGGCTGATGCTGGCCAACCTGCGCAGCGACGCGGCGCTGCTGAGCGAGGTCGACGCGCTGCTGGAAAGCCTGGCCTCGGCCTGGGCGCAGATCGACGACGCGGCCGCCGGTGCCGAGCGGCAACCCGCCTTACAGGACAACTGACATGGCCTTCCCTCCAGTGTTTTCGCCGATCGTGGCCTGCTACGAGGACATCCTCGCGCTGTCCGCGCGCATGCATGAAGCCGCGCAGGGCGCCGATTGGGACACGGTCACCACCCTGCAGCAAGCCTACCTGGCCCAGGTGGAACGCCTGCGCCAGCTCGACCACGATGCCCCGTTTTCCGATGCCGAGCGCATGCGGCGCTACCAGTTGCTGGACCGCATCCTGACCTACGACGCCCGCATCCGCGACCTGGCGCTGCCGCAGCTCAAGCGGCTCGGCGACATGCTGACCAGCTCGCGCCGGCAGTTCGAGCTGAGCGCCGCCTATGGTGCGACGGCAGGGGCCACGTCGGGCGCCACCACCTGAGGCGGCCCGGGCGCCGCTCCCCTCTTCCACCGGCTGGCCGCACCGGCCGCCGTCCCTGATCCATGCGACCCGTATGACCGGCATCCACCTGCCGCCAGGCCTGGCACCCGGTCAGGCCCCCGACCCCCAGACCCTGCGCACCGCCATCGCCCTCGACCAGGTCGCGGCCTTGCAGCCGGTGGCCGAGGCGACCGAGTCCAACGTCCAGAACGCCACCGGCCAGGCCATCCGCCACAGCGCGCTGGCAAGCGGCCCCAATGCCATGGCCGGCCAGGGCGCCCTGCTGCCGGGCGCGTCGACGCAGGAATCGCTGAGTGCGGCGGCACGAGCCATCCTGGCCGTCTTGGACGGTGCCGAGGCCCAGCCGGTGCGCGGCACGGCCTCGCTGCTGCCGGCGGCGCCCACGGCAGCGTCAGCACAGGCCACCGCCGCGGCGCTGGCCAATGCGGTCGGCCAGAGCGGCCTGTTCTATGAATCGCACCTGGCGCAGTGGGTCTCCGGCGCGCGTGGGCTCGCCAGCGTGCGCCCGGAGCCGCAGGCGCAGGTTCCGGTGCCGGGGCGGCCCGCTGTCCCGGCCGGCGCGAGCCAGGGCGCCGCGGCCACGCCGCTGTCGCTGCAGCTGGCCTATGCCGGCAGCGGCACAGGGGCCGAACCGGCGCGGCCGCCCATGCCGTCCATGCCGCCGCTGCTGCCAGCCTCGCAGGTGCTTGCCGAAGCGCTGGCCTCGGCCGGCAATCCGCGCGTGGCACACAGCCATGCGGCGGCCGAGCAGGCACTGCGGCAAGGCACCGCGACCACCGCCGCCTACAGCCGCGGCGCCGCCGCCGAACCGGCCGCGCAGCGCCCCTCGGCGGCAACGCTGGCCACGCAGGCCTATCAATCGACAGCCGAAGCTGGCGCGCGCCTGGCCGCGCTGGACAGCCTGGCCAGCCAGCCGGCGCGCGCCTCGGATGGCGGTACGCCGTCCGCTCCGGCTGATGCGGGCCGGCAACCGGCGGCCGCCGGCCCGGCCATCCATCCCGCCACCGAAGGCGTGGTCCGCCAGCAGCTGGAGCTGCTCGCCACGCAGCAGTTCCGCTTTGCCGGCGAAGCCTGGCCCGGCGTGCCGATCGAATGGGAACTGCTGCGCGCGGACGCTGACGCCACGGCCAGCCATGGCGAAGCCGCGCGGCCGTGGTCGAGCCGCCTGCGGCTGCAGCTGCCGAACCTGGGCGTGGTCGAAGCGGTGCTGACCTTGGGCCCTGGCGGTCTCGACGCCCGCGTGGCCACCCCCGAAACCGACGTGGCGGCGCGCTTTATCGCGGCTCGCCCGCATCTGCGCAGCCAGCTCGAGGCCCATGGCATCGCGGTGCAGCGCCTGAGCGTGCAGACGCAGGACAGCCTGGCGCAAGGCGCAACGCAATGAGCGACGCAGCACAAGAACGCGGGGCAGCCATCGCGCTGTCGTACCAGCACAGCGACAAGGCGCCGCGCGTGGTCGCCAAGGGCTATGGCGTGGTCGCCGAAGCCATCATCGCCCGCGCGCGCGAGGCCGGCGTCTACGTCCACGACTCGCCGACGCTGGTGAACCTGCTGATGCAGGTCGACCTGGACAGCCACGTGCCGCCGCAGCTCTATGTGGCAGTGGCCGAACTGCTGGCATGGATCTACCAGCTGGAATCCGGCCTGGATCCCGGCGCACCGGGCGCGGCCTGAGCCGGCCCGACGGCAAAAGCCCCCGGCCGCTTGCGCGCGCCGGGGGCTTTCCATTCCAGGCAAGGCATTAGCCTCACACCGCCATATTCATCATCTCCTGGTAAGCCGCCACCAGCCGGTTGCGCACCTGCACCCCGGTCTGGAACGACACGTTGGCCTTCTGCAGGTCGATCATCACGTCATTGAGCGCCACGCCGGGCTTGCCCAGTTCGAACGCCTCGGCCTGGCCGTAGGCGCGTTCCTGCGCGGCGTTGATGCGGCCGAGCGAGCGCTGCAGCTCGCCGGCGAAGCCGCCGCCGACCGGCGCCGTGGCCTGCCCGGCGGAGTTGCCGGAGGCAACCTGGGACATCCCGCGCAGTTGCTGCAGCATGCCCTCGATGGAAGAGATAGTGGTCATGGGTCGTGATCGGCCGGAAGTCCGGCCTGGTTGGTCTTGGGGCGCGCCGTTGGCGCCGGTTGGCCGGTTCCCGGCCCTGCCACAGGTCCGCGCCGGGCGGATCCGCAGCCAGTTTCAGCCCTCGCAGGGTACCCGCCGCCACCCGCGCCCGATGGACCGAAATCGGCCGGAAAACCCGGTCTATTCACCGGATTGTCTCGCTCAAGTCTGGCCGATCATTGCCACCGTGCCGGAAGAGCGCGGACCGTGGTGCCGTGCGGGTGCCGGCCATCACCAGACAACCATCCATTCGGGAGTACGCGTGTTTTCTCTGCAGCGCAACGTGAGCAATGCGGTGAGCCGTGCCGTGAGCCGAGCCGACGACCAAGGCGGTCAGCATCGCCCGTGCCGTCGCGAGCGCCGCGGCGCCGGATCCGGAGCACGCGCATGACCGCGGCAGTCGCACTGCCGGGGCGTCCCGCCGAACTGCTGGAGCGCCTGAAGGCCAACCCGAAGCTGCCGCTGATGCTGGGCGGCGCGGCCCTGGCCGCCGCGATCGCGGTGGGCGTGCTGTGGTCGCGCGGCCCGGACTACAAGGTGCTGTACAGCAACCTGTCCGAGCGCGACGGCGGCGCGGTGCTGCAGTCGCTGCAGCAGATGAACGTGCCGTACAAGTTCGCTGAAGGCGGCGGCGCCGTGATGGTGCCGGCCGAGAAGGTGCACGAGACGCGCCTGCGGCTGGCTTCGCAGGGCCTGCCCAAGAGCGGCACCGCCGGCATGGAACTGATGGACAACCAGAAGTTCGGCATCAGCCAGTTTGCCGAGCAGGTCAACTACCAGCGCGGGCTTGAAGGCGAGCTGGCGCGCTCGATCGAATCGATCGCCGCGGTGCAGGCCGCGCGCGTGCACCTGGCCATCCCCAAGCCGACGCTGTTCGTGCGCGAGCGCCAGAAGCCGACCGCCTCGATCGTGCTGCAGCTGTACCCGGGCCGCGCCATCGATGAAGGCCAGGTCGCGGCGATCAGCCACCTGGTGTCGTCGAGCGTGCCGGAACTGACGCCCAAGTCGATCTCGATCGTCGACCAGCACGGCAACCTGCTGTCGAACACCGGCAACGAGCGCATGCTCGACGCCACCCAGCTCAAGTACGTGCAGGCGCTGGAGCAGAACTACCTGAAGCGCATCGAGGCGATCCTGACGCCGATCGTCGGCAAGGACAACGTGCGCGCGCAGGTCACCGCCGACGTGGACTTCTCCATCGTCGAGCACACCGACGAAAGCTACAAGCCCAACCAGGACCCGACCCGCACCGCGATCCGCAGCCAGCAGACCAGCGAATCGACTCAGCAGGGCGCAACGCCGCCGGGCGGCGTGCCCGGCGCGCTGTCGAACCAGCCGCCCGCCGCCGCCGCGGCACCGGTGACCACGCCGCAGACTCCGCGCGCGGGCCAGGCCCCGGGTCAGGCCGGGGCCCCCGCCGCAGCTCAACCCGGCCAGGCCGCACAGGGCGCGACAACCGCCGCGTCCAGCGGACCGAGCAGCAACCGCCGCGATTCCACCGTCAACTATGAGCTGGACCGCTCGGTGCGCCATGTGCAGCAGGCCCCGGGCGGCGTGCGCCGGCTGTCGGTGGCGGTGGTGGTCAACTACCGCCAGCAGGCCGATGCCAAGGGCAAGCTCGTCGCCGAGCCGCTGCCGCCGGCGCTGCTGGCGCAGATCCAGAACCTGACCAAGGAAGCGATGGGGTTCTCGGCCGATCGCGGCGACTCGATCAATGTGGTCAACAGCCCCTTCACCGCCGAGCGCGAGAAGGCCGAGCCCGAACTGCCGCTGTGGAAGCAGCCCGACATGATTGCACTGGGCAAGAGCCTGGCCGGCTACCTGCTGCTGGCATTGCTGGCGCTGTTCGTGTGGTTCAAGGTGGCGCGGCCGATCCTGCGCCGCTACACCGCGCCTCCGTTGCCGGCCCCCGAGCCCAAGGACGAGACCGAGGCGGTGCTGCTGCCGCCGGAAGAGCCGGCCAATCCGGAAATCCTGCGGCTTGCCGCGAAGTATGAAAGCGACCTCGCGCTGGTGCGCGACGCCGCCCAGCGCGACCCCCGCCTGGTCGCCAGCGTGATCAAGAACTGGATTAGCAATGACAACCGCTAAGGGCATCTCTGAATCCGGCCTGCAGAAGAGCGCGGTGCTGATGATGGCGATCGGCGAGGATGCCGCGGCCGAGGTGTTCAAGCACCTGTCGCAGCGCGAAGTGCAGGAGCTGGGCTCGGCCATGGCCACGCTCAGCTCGGTCACCCGCGAGGAGATGGCCGAGGTGCTGGGCGAGTTCCGCGCCGAGACCGAGCAGTACCTGGCGCTGAACGTCGACTCCAGCGCGTTTATCCGCAGCGTGCTGAACAAGGCGCTGGGCGAGGAGCGCGCGCAGTCGGTGATCGAGGACATCCTGGAGTCGCGCGATCCGGGCGGCGGCATCGACTCGCTCAACTGGATGGACGCCACCGCCATCGCCGAGCTGATCCGCGACGAGCATCCACAGATCATCGCCACCATCCTGATCCACCTGGACCGCCAGAAGTCGTCCGAGGTGCTGGGGCTGTTCACCGACCGCCTTCGTAACGACGTGATCCTGCGCATCGCCACCTTCGGCGGCGTGCAGCCGGGTGCGCTGCAGGAACTGACCGACGTGCTGACCAAGCTGCTGGCCGGCCAGAGCCTGAAGCGCAGCCGCATGGGCGGCGTGCGCACCGCGGCCGAGATCATCAACCTGATGAGCACCGCGCACGAAGAGGCCGTGATCGACGGCGTGCGCCTGCACGACGGCGACCTGGCGCAGAAGATCATCGACGAGATGTTCCTGTTCGAGAACCTGCTCGAGGTCGACGACCGCGGCATCCAGCGCGTGCTCAAGGAAATCGCCACCGAATCGCTGATCGTCGCGCTCAAGGGCGCGCCGCAGGAGCTGCGCGACAAGTTCATCCGCAACATGTCGACCCGCGCCGGCGAGATGCTGCGCGAGGACCTGGACGCGCTGGGCCCGGTGCGCGTGTCGCAGGTCGAGGCCGAGCAGAAGGCCATCCTGCAGGTGGTAAGACGCCTGGCGGATGCGGGCGAAGTGCAGATCGGCGGAGGCGACGATGCCTATGTCTGAGGCAGACCCCGAGCGCGGGGCCGGGCGCCGCGCCCTGGGCACGGACCCGCTCTCGTCCCTCGGCGGCCACGGCGCCGCCGGTTCCGGTGGCTTCGCGCCGTTCGAGCCGCCGCGCCGCACCCGTGGCGGCGGCGCCGGCTGGCAGCGCTGGCAGATGGGCTCGCTCGATTCCCGGCATGCCGAGCCGCTGGAAACGCTAGCCGCCGTGCCGGCCGAACCGGCGCCGCCGCCGATCGACTTCGCCGCGCTCGACGCGATGCGCGAAGGCGCGCGCAAGGAAGGCTACGCCCAGGGCTACACCCAGGGCCAGACCCAGGGTTACGGCGACGGCCATCGCGAAGGCTATGCGCGCGGGCTGGAAGCCGCCCGCAACGAGGCCGCCCAACTGCAGGCGCTGGCCGGCAATTTCCGCAGCGCGCTGAGCAACGTCGACGACGCGGTCGCGCACGCGCTGGTGTCGCTGGCGCTGGACGTGGCGCGCCAGCTGGTGCGCACGACGCTGGCGCAGGACGCCGCGGCGCTGCTGCCCGCGGTGCGCGAGCTGCTGACCAGCGAACCGGCGCTGTCCGGATCGCCCAGCCTGCTGCTGCACCCCGACGACGTCGCGCTGGTGGAGACCCACCTGCAAGGCGAACTCGCCGCCGCCGGCTGGAGCGTGCGCGCCGATCCGTCGGTGGCGCGCGGCGGCTGCATCGCCAGCGCCGCCAGCGGCGAGCGCGACGCCACGCTGCCCACACGCTGGACCCGCGTGGTGCGGGCGCTGGGCCGCGACGACCCGTGGGAGCCGCCGCATGCCTGATGCCGCGCAGGACAACCACGACGCCGCGCACGCCCATACGCAACGCTGGATCGGCGCACTCAACGGCGCCGCGGCCGGCATTGCCGGACTCGACAGCAAGCGCAGCTGCGGCCGCCTGACGCGCGCCGCCGGGCTGGTGCTGGAGGCCGTGGGCCTGCGCCTGCCGGTGGGCAGCGATTGCCTGATCGAGCTGCCCGCCGGACAGTTCACCACCGACAGCAACGCGCCGCGCACCGCTGAAGCCGAAGTGGTCGGCTTCGGCGCCGACCGCCTCTACCTGATGCCGCAGTCCGACGTGGTCGGGCTGCTGCCGGGCGCGCGTGTCTACCCGCTGGAGCCGTCGCCGCAACCCGCCGGCACCAGCGCGCCGCGCGAGCCGGGCTCCAAGCGCCTGCCGGTCGGCGCGGGCCTGCTGGGCCGCGTGCTGGATGCGGCGGGCCGACCGCTGGACGGGCTCGGCCCGCTCGCGGCGGCGATGGAAGTGCCGCTGGCCGGCGAGCAGATCAATCCGCTGATGCGAGCCCCGATCGAAACCGTGCTCGACACCGGCGTGCGTGCCATCAACGGCATGCTGACCGTCGGCCGCGGCCAGCGCATGGGCCTGTTCGCGGGCTCGGGCGTGGGCAAGAGCGTGCTGCTGGGCATGATGGCGCGCTACACCAGCGCCGACGTGATCGTGGTCGGCCTGATCGGCGAACGCGGCCGCGAAGTGAAGGAATTCATCGAGAACATCCTCGGGCCCGAGGGCCGCCGCCGCTCGGTGGTGGTGGCCGCGCCGGCCGACTGCTCGCCGCTGCTGCGCATGCAGGGCGCCGCCTATGCGACGCGGCTGGCCGAGTATTTCCGCGACCAGGGCCAGCATGTGCTGCTGATCATGGATTCGCTGACGCGCTATGCCATGGCCCAGCGCGAGATTGCACTGGCGATCGGCGAGCCTCCCGCCACCAAGGGCTATCCGCCGTCGGTCTTCGCCAAGCTGCCGACGCTGGTCGAGCGCACCGGCAACGGCCCCGAGGGCGGCGGCTCGATCACCGCTTTCTACACCGTGCTGACCGAAGGCGACGACCAGCAGGACCCGATCGCCGATTCCGCGCGCGCCATCCTCGACGGCCATATCGTGCTGTCGCGCAGCCTCGCCGAAGCCGGCCACTATCCGGCCATCGATGTCGAGGCCTCGATCAGCCGCGCCATGACCGCGCTGATCCCGCACGAGCAGTTCGGCTCGGTGCGCCGCTTCAAGCAGCTGATGTCGCGCTATCAGCGCAACCGCGACCTGATCAGCGTGGGTGCCTACGTGCCGGGCAACGACCCGGAACTGGACCTGGCGATCCAGCTGCATCCGCGCATGGAAGCCTTCCTGCAGCAGGACATCCACGAGCGCGCCGGCTACGCCGACGCCATCGCCGCGCTGCACAGCCTCTTCGACAGGAGTGAACATGCTCAAGCATTCACCGCTCAACACGCTGGCTGACCTGGCCCAGACCGACACCGACGCCGCCGCGCGCGAGCTCGGCCGGCTGCAGGGCCTGCGCACGCAGGCAGAGGTGCAGCTCAACCAGCTCACGCAGTATCGCCAGGAATACCGCGAGCGCATGCAGGTGGTGGCGGCGCAGGGCATTACCTCCAGCCGCTGGCAGGACTTTTCGCGCTTCCTCGATTCGCTGGACCAGGCCATCCGCCAGCAGGGCGCGGCCCTGGCCAAGGCCGAGGCCGACCTGCTGGCCGGCCGCAACCGCTGGCAGCACCAGAAGCGCCGCCTGAACTCGTTCGACACGCTGATCGCCCGCGCGGAAGCGAAGCAGGAGCAGGTGGCCGCGCGCCGCGAGCAGCGCGCCAACGACGAATACGCCGCCCGCCTGGCCCGCACCGCGACCAGCCGCCTGAGCGAAGCCTGAACGATGCCCGGGCGGCAACCGCCCGCCGGGCCACACCGTAGCGAATCCCCATGATCGATATCAGCCAGATTGTCAGCAGCGCCGCCAATGCTGTGGAAGGCGCCCGGCGCGCCAACGCCGACGCCGCCGCCAGCGGCTTCCGCGACGCGCTCTCGCAGGCGCGCGACAGCCACCAGGCCGCCGCTCCGGCGCCCGCCGCAAGGGAGACGGTCGCCCGCGACAAGCCCACGACGCGGCCGGCTGCTGCACAGGCCGACGCCGGCAACCCACCACACACCGCCGCCACCGGCAAGAAGGCCGCTGCCGGCGAGAAGGATCAGGACCAGGAAGACGCCGCCGCGGCAACGCCGACGGATGCAGCCGCCGCGGCAGCCGCCGCATTGGCGCTGATGCCTCCCCCCGCCGCGCCAGCGAATCCCACGACTACTCCAACTGGCGCGACGGGCGCTGCCATCGCCGGCATGAACGACACCGGCAGTGCCGCGGCCCTGCACGCGGCGCTCGGCATCACCGTGCCGAACGCCAGCGCGCAAGCCCAGGCCGAAGCCGGCACCACGGCAGGCCCTGTTGACGGCACCGCATTGCCCGAGCCGTTGCAGGCGCTCACCGCCGAAGCGCGACCGGCGCAGCCGTCGGTCGCCGACACGCTGGCCACCATCGCCTCGCAACGCGCGGCGCTGCAGCCGGGCGGCAGCGCCGGAACCGATGCAAAGGCCGGCGCCACGCCAGCCGTTGCCGCCGACGCGCTGGCGCTCCGGCAAGACCTGCCGGGACAGGACACCGGCGCCTCCGCGGGCGGATCGGGGCATCGCCCCGACAGCGGCCTTGGCCAGCACCGCGCCGATCCGCTCGCGGCCAATCCTGCCGCGCCGGACGCCCGCCCCGCCGCCGGCCAGTTCGCCGCCGCGCAAGCTGCCGCGCGCGCCGGCGAGACCGCCGCGATCACTCCCGACAGCATCCCTGCCGCGGCCGCCACGCTGGCCGGACAACCCACTCCGGCCGCTGCCGCCGCGGCCGCCAGCCGCCCCGTGGTCGCCCCGCCGCTGTACGACAGCCAGTGGCCGCAGGCCCTGAGCCAGCAGATGATCCGCCTGGGCACGCAAGGCCAGCAAAGCGCCGAACTGCAGCTGAATCCGCCCGACCTGGGGCCGCTGAAGGTGGTGCTCAACGTGGTCAACGACCAGGCCCAGGCGAAATTCGTCTCGCCCCACCAGGCCGTGCGCGCCGCGGTCGAGGCCGCGCTGCCGCACCTGCGCACCGCGCTGTCGGAAAACGGCATCCAGCTGGGCCACACCTCGGTCGGCGCCGATGGCTTTGCCAGCCAGGCCGGCAACGGCAACGGGCAGCAACAGCAGGCGCCGGGGCATGGGCGCTGGCAGGCTGGCTTTGGTGGCGCTGCGGTGGCGGCGGCCGAGCCGGGGCCAGGGGCCAGTGCTGCGGCACGGCCTGCGCGAGTGCTGGGGCGGGGGGAGATTGATACGTTTGCGTGAAGAGCTCCGCCGCGCGGACTCCACCGCGCCCGCATGCAAGAGCAAGGCCGCCTCAAGGGCGGCCTTGTCATGTCGGCAGAAGCCAAGCGTGGAAACGCGGACACGTTGCTGCAACAAAATTGGACGTATTGCTGCTAGAATACGTAAACATTTTTGCTTACCCTGAACACCACTGATCGGCAGGAGGTTTCGGGTGAAGCAAAGTGAATTTCGGCGATGGCTCGCCGGACAAGGCGCGACCTTCAGCGAAGGCGCCAAGCATGTCAGGGTGTATCTCAATGGCAGGCAGTCGACCTTGCCGCGGCATCCCAGCCATGAAATCGGCGAGGGGCTGCGCAAGGCGATTCTCAAGCAACTCGGCCTATCGTGAGCCTGCAAGACATACCCGCCCTTGTCGCCAAAGGAGTTTCAATATGCTTCGTTTCCCCGCCAACATCGTCCCCGACGGCGAAGGCTTTGCGGTCTCGTTTCCCGATATCCCGGAAGCCCTGACCAGCGGCGCCACGATCGAGCAGGCCCAGGAGATGGCCGCCGATGCGCTTGCCACCGCCATGGAGTTCTATTTCGAGGATGGCCGGCCGGTGCCGCTGCCGTCGAGGGCCGGACGCGGCCAGCATCTGGTCGAGCTGCCGGCAAGCATGTCGGCAAAGGTGCTGCTGCTCAACGAGATGATCGCGCAGGGGGTCACGCAGGCGGAGTTGGCACGGCGCCTGCATACCCGCAAGCAGGAAGTCCAGCGCATCGTCGACCTGGATCATGCGACCAAGATCGACACGATCGAGGCCGCCTTCCGGGCGCTGGGCAGGCGGCTGGAACTGAAGGTCGCCTGAACCCGCCGGGCCACAGCAGCACCCTACCCACCATGACGTTCGACCTGTTCGACGACCTGCCCGAAGACAGCGCAGCCACCCCCGTCATCGAACCCCTCGCCGACGGCGCCGTCGTGCTGCGCAGCGCGGCGCGGGCCAATGCCGAAGTGCTGCTAGCCGATGTGCAAGCCGTCCTGGCCCTGGCCCCCTGGCGGCACATGGTCACTCCGGGTGGCCTCAAGATGTCGGTGGCGATGACCAACTGCGGTGCGTGCGGCTGGGTCTCCGATGCGCGCGGCTATCGCTATGACGCGGTCGATCCGCTGAGCGGACAGGCGTGGCCCGACATGCCCGCGAGTTTCCGCGAGCTGGCCGCCAGCGCGGCGACGCAGGCGGGCTTTGCCGGCTTTGCGCCGGATGCCTGCCTGATCAACCGCTATGTGCCGGGCACCCGGCTGTCGCTGCACCAGGACCGCGACGAGCGCGATTTCTCCGCGCCCATCGTCTCGGTGTCGCTGGGGCTGCCGGCGGTGTTCCTGTTCGGCGGCATGCGCCGTGCCGACAAGCCGCAGCGCGTACGGCTGGCGCATGGCGACGTGGTGGTGTGGGGCGGGCCGTCGCGGCTGGCGTTCCACGGCGTGGCGCCGCTGGCCGATGGCGATCATCCGCTGCTGGGGCCGCTGCGCATCAACCTGACGTTCCGCAAGGCGCGCTAGGCGCCCGCCTTGGGGCCTGGGCCTTGGCACTTTGGCGGGGGTTTTCTACAGTCAATGGACTGTCCCGAACGCCATCGTGCAAAGGTCCTTCCCATGCATCTCGACGGCTCCTGCCATTGCGGCGCGGTCCACTTCTCGCTCGAGTCCGATTCGCCCTGCCCTTACATGCATTGCCATTGCTCGATCTGCCGCAAGACGGCAGGCGGTGGCGGCTATGCCATCAACATCGGCGGCGATGCCGCCACGCTGCGCGTGCGCGGGCGCAAGCACCTGGGCGTCTATCACGCCGTGCTGCGCGAGCCCGGCAAGCGCGCGCGGCGCTCGCCCGCGCAGCGGCATTTCTGCGTCAAGTGCGGCAGCGCGCTGTGGCTGTGGGATCCGCGCTGGCCCGAGCTGCTGTATCCCCATGCCTCGGCCATCGACACGCCGCTGCCGCGCCCGCCCGAGGTGGTGGAGGCCTCGCTGGACTCCGTCGCGCCGTGGGTCGACGTGCCGCGCGGCAAGGGCCATGTCCGCTGCGACACATGGCCGGAGGAATCGCTGGCCGACTGGCACAAGCGGCACGGCCTGCTGTCGCGCTGAATGGCGGGCGGGCGCGACAGGAACGGTTTCGTTCAAGCCGCGCGCACGCCGCCGACGTCCCTCAGGCGGGCAGGAAACCTTCCACCGTCAGGTAGCGCTCGCCGGTGTCGTAGTTGAAGCCCAGCACGCGCGCGTTGGCCGGCAGCTCCGGCAGCTTCTGCGCGATCGCCGCCAGCGTGGCGCCCGACGAGATCCCGACCAGGATGCCTTCCTCGCGCGCGCAGCGGCGCGCCATCTCGCGCGCGGGCTCGGCGTCGACCTGGATCACGCCGTCGAGCAGCGCGGTGTCGAGGTTCTTCGGGATAAAGCCCGCGCCGATGCCCTGGATCGGATGCGGCGCCGGCGCGCCGCCGGAGATCACCGGCGAGGCCACCGGCTCGACCCCGAACACCTTCAGCTGCGGCCATTTTTCCTTCAGCACCCGGGCGCAACCGGTCAGGTGGCCACCGGTGCCGACGCCGGTGATCAGCGCGTCGAGCCCCTCGGGGAAATCGTTCAGGATTTCCTGCGCGGTGGTGCGCGCATGCACGTCGGCGTTGGCGGGGTTCTCGAACTGCTGCGGCATCCACGCGCCCGGGGTGGCGGCAACCAGTTCCTCGGCGCGCGCGATCGCGCCCTTCATGCCCTTCTCGCGCGGGGTCAGGTCGAAGGTGGCGCCATAGGCCAGCATCAGGCGGCGGCGCTCGACCGACATGCTGTCCGGCATTACCAGCACCAGCTTGTAGCCCTTGACCGCGGCCACCATCGCCAGGCCGATGCCGGTGTTGCCCGAGGTCGGCTCGATGATGGTGCCGCCGGGCTTGAGCACGCCGCGGCGTTCGGCGTCTTCCACCATCGCCAGCGCGATGCGGTCCTTGATCGAAGCGCCCGGGTTGCTGCGTTCAGACTTGATCCAGACCTCGTGGCCATTGCCGAACAGCCGGTTGATGCGGATATGCGGGGTATTGCCGATCGTCTGCAGGATGTTCTGGACCTTCATCGTGTTCTCCGTGGCGGGTGCGATGCAGCGAGCCAGGGGCCGCGCAACGCAGGATCGAATGACCCCGCCGATTTTAGTGCAAAGCGCCGGGCCCGCTCGCGTATGATTGAGGCCGCCGCGCCCTGCCCCCGCTTTCCCCGGAATCCGGCCTCAAATCCCCGCATTGCCCCCTTGCACCGATGCCTGACCACCTGCTGGTGTCCTCCCTGCTGATCTTCGGACTTGGTGGTTTGCTCGGCGCGGTGGGCGGGCTGTTCGGCATCGGCGGCGGGCTGATCGCGATTCCGGCGCTGGGGCTGCTGTTCGGCATGGACCAGCAGCTGGCGCAGGGCACCGCGCTGGTGATGATCGCGCCCAACGTGCTGATCGGCTTCTGGCAATACCGCAAGCGCGCCGACATTGCGCTGCGCACGGCAGTGGTGCTGGGCTTGTCCGCGGTGCTGGCGACCTGGCTGTCGGCGCGCGCGGCCACGGCGATGGACGCGCAGCTGCTGCGGCGGATCTTCGCGCTGTTCATGATCGGCATGGCGCTGTACTTCCTGTGGCGGCTGCTGCCGGGGCGCGCGGTGACGGCGCCGCAGGCGCGTGTGTCGGCGCGCTGGATTCCGCTGGTGGGCGTGGTCGGTGGCTTGTTCTCCGGCTTCTTCAGCGTGGGCGGCGGTGTGGTCGCCGCGCCGGCGCTGGTCGGCCTGTTCGGGCTGCGCCAGGCCGCCGCGCAAGGCCTGGCGCTGGCGCTGGTGACGCCCGGCGCGGTGGTGGCGCTGGCCACCTATGCCCATGCCGGCCAGGTCGACTGGGCCAGCGGCATTCCGCTGTCGCTGGGCGGCATGCTGACCATCTCGTGGGGCGTGGCGCTGGCGCACCGGATGCCCGAGCGCCGCCTGCGCGCATTGTTTGCGGTGTGCCTGATCGCCACCGCGGTAGTGATGCTGGTGCGCGGCTGAATCCGGCGAATCGTGCGAATGCCGCGCATCCCGCGCACGGCGCCCTACTTGCGCAGCACCAGGCAGAAGTTGTTGGCCGGCATCGGCACCGGCTCGTCGCAGCGCAAACCCTGCGCCGCGCCCAGTGCGATCACGGCCTCCATGTCGCGCACGCCCCAGTCGGGGTCGGCGGCGCGCAGCTGCGCGTCGAAGGCGGCGTTGCTGGGCGCGGTATGCGCGCCGCCGCGACGGTAAGGACCGTACAGGAACAGCACGCCACCGGGCCCCAGCAGCTTGCCGGCGCCCGCGAACAGCGCCTCGGCCGCGGCCCACGGGGCAATATGGATCATGTTGATGCAAACCACCGCAGCCGCGGCGTCGATGCCCCACGGCTGGTGGCAGACGTCCAGCGCCAGCGGCGCGCGCACATTGGCCAGGCCCGCGTGCGCGGTCCATGCCGCGATCGACGCGCGCGCGGCGGCGTCCGGATCGCTCGGCTGCCAGGTGATGCCAGGCAGCGCCGCGGCAAAGTGGACGGCGTGCTGGCCGGTGCCGCTGGCGATTTCCAGCACGGTGCCGGTGGCTGGCAGTACCTGGCGCAGCACGGCGAGGATGGGCTCGCGGTTGCGTTCGGTGGCGGGCGCCATGCGGCGCGCGTCGGGGTCGTGGGTCGGGCCGGTCATGATGGCATGCGCAGGCGGTAGCTGGGGAATGCGGCTAGCGTAGCAGAATTGGCGCGCGGGCCCGCCGCGCGCCACTGCGCTACGCTGCCAACCCGCCGCTCAGCCCGGCGCGCACGGGAACGCCTGCGCCACCGACGGCCGCAGCGCCGCCGTGGTCTGGTTTTCCTCGCCGCTCGCCAGCGTGTTATCGGTGAACTTGCAGCCGTAGGACGGGCTGGCCACGGTGGCGGCGTCCAGGACCTCGTCGCCGGCCGGCTTCACGCCGTTCTGTTCCCAGTTGACCATGTCGTCGAAGGCCCTGGCCTCTTCCGCCACGGTGAAGTCGCAATGGCTGACGCCGCGGATGGCGCGCTGCACCAGCCATTGCGCGGTGCCGTTGGCATCGGCGCGACGCTTGTAGATCTGCTCCATGCTGAACGGCACGTACATGTCGCCCAGCGTATGCAGCGTCACCACCGGCACGCCGATGCGCGCATTGGTCCTGGGAATCCAGCGCAAGCCGTCGCTGCGCGCGCGGTTGGCTTCGGCGCTGCCGCTAACGCGGAAGATGCCCGCGTTGAACGACTGCTCCGCCGCCGACTGCGCCGGGTCGTTGTCGAACTGGAAGGTGATGCCGGTGGTGTTGACCACGTTCTGCGTCAGGATGCCGTTGACCGAGCCGTCCTGGCCGAAGGTGCTCCACACCGCGTCCTGCAGCCCCTGCGCGCCCGGGCCGCCGAAGCCCCAGTCGAACAGCGGCCGCTGCCCGCCGGTCAGGTTGCGCACGATCGCCTTGAGGGTATCGCCCTGCGCCGTGGTCTGGCCCGGATACGTGGTGAACAGCGCCGCGCGCACCGCCGGCGCGATCTGCGCCCAGTTGGCCGCCGGCCATGCCGTTACCGGATAGCCGGCCAACTGCTGCGCGGCGGTCTGGTAGGCGCCGAAGTAGTTGAACAGCTCGGTATCGCCGAGCACGCCGCACATCGGCACCGCGCCGTGGTAGCGCACCTTGTGGTTGGCGGCCTGGATGTTCTCTTCATCGACCGCAGCGGCCGAGATATGGCCGCCCATCGAATGGCCGATGATGTAGAGGCGCGCCGGTGCCGCCAGCGTGCGCCCGTTCTGCGCGGCAATGCGCGTGAAGGCCAGCGCCAGGGCATTGGTGTCTTCCACGCCGGCGCGCACGTCATAGTAGTTCTTGGCATAGCTGGACGCGGCCCAGGCGTAGCCGTTGGCCAGCAGGTGCCGGCGGATCCTGGGCGGGGTCACCGACAGGGCCGCGCCGGTGCCGGCATAGCCATGGGCATACATCACCAGCCGGCCGTTCCAGTTCTTCGGCACCTCGATGCGGTAGCCGGCGCCGTCCTGCACGCCCCACCAGCGGTCGGCCTCGGGCGCACCGGCCAGCGCCGCAAACGGCAGCGTGGCGGCATCCATGCTGAAGGTGCGGTCGTCCTGCGGGCGCTTCTCCTCGGCCTGCGGCGGCGGGGTCTGCGCCGGTTCGTCGTCATCGCCGCCGCAGCCGTATAGCAGCGTGGCGGCGAGGCACAGCATCGCGGCTTTCCCGACAACTCGTTTCATGCCTGGTCTCCTTGTTATGCGGTTCTTGTTGTCCTGGCGGATGGCGCGCCGGCGGCGAAGTGCCGTGCCCGGCGCCCCCACCACTGTAGGACACGGCAGCGCAAGCCGCATGGAGGCCATCCTCGACACGCTGGGGCCGTTGCAACGGATGCGGGTTAGCCCCGGCTCGCCTGAACCAGTGCCGCGTGTTAGCGGACCACGGACGCATGATCGCCGGCCGCGACCCAATGCAAACGGCGGGCCGAAGCCCGCCGTGGTCATGGCCGCACGTTGCCGCGCGTCAGGCCTTGCCCAGCCTGACGCCGGTCGGGTCGCCGGTCAGGTAGCCGACCGCCGCACCGAAACGGTCCTTGTAGTTGGCGCGCACCAGCGGATCGAGTTGCGCCTTGACCTTGTCGTGCAGCGGGGACTCCCAGTCGCCGACATGCTGGAAGTTGCTCATCACGTAGGTCCAGCCGTTGATCTCGTCCACCGCATGCAGGCCGGTGGATTCGGCGCCGGCCGGGCACGACAGCACGCGGCTGAGCACCCTGGTGTCGACGTTGTACGCCCACAGGAAGTTGTTGACGTGGGTGTTGCTGTCCTCGCCGACGAACAGCGTGCGCAGCTTTTCCGAGAACTTCAGGTTGTCCGGCGTGGCCACCTTGTCGGGGTTGGCGAAGTTGCCCAGCGCATCCTGCTGCTTCATCTTGCCGCCGCCGAGGTCTTCGCTGATCAGCGCCGGCACCGCGGCCATGTCGACCGGCACCCATTCGCTCGCCATCGCCGTGCCGCTCTTGTCGGCCTGGCCGCCCTTCAGGTTCAGTTCATAGACCGCGCCGGAGTACGGGCCTTCCACCTGGATGTCGCCGGCATTGGCGGCATTGCCCGCCAGCATGCTGGATTCGATGCGCGACATCGCCGAATAGGCCTTCTTGTCCTTGATGTTGACGGTGGTGCCTTCCATCTTGGTAAAGCCCAGGCTGCCGCCGACCAGCGCGGCATAGCGGTGCGTTTCCAGGAACGCCGCGGCCTTTTCCATGCCCGGCACCAGCTTTACCCAGTTGGGCTTGCCGTTGTAGAGGATGCGGGTGTAGCTCGCGTCGGCCGGGTCGGCGGTCTTCACGTCCATGATGTCGGCCAGCCGGATGCCCCCGTCGACCAGCGCGCGGATCTCTGCGCTGGTGGCGTGGCCCAGGCGGATCCACGACAGCGTGGCGCTGCCCGGGCCGGTGCCCGAGGTCTGGTGCCACTTGGCCACGTACAGCGTGCCGGCGGACAGGTCGCGTGCCTGGTCGGCGATAAACAGGAACAGGCCGCCGTTGGTGGCATCGTCGCCCATCAGCACGGTGCGCTCGTCCGGCATGACCTGCACCAGCTCGTGCGAGATGCGGCCCAGGCAATAGTGCTTCTTGATGGTGCCGGTGCCGTCCGGGTGCACCGTGACTTCCGGCAGGTGGCCGTAGTTGTAGGCGTTGGCGCGTGCCGGGTCGCCGTACAAATTGCGGCTGTAGCCCTGCAGCTGCGTGACCGCGTTGGCGTCCATCAGGTCGGTCTCGTATTCCTCGCTCGACAGGTGCGTGTTCCACGGCGACAGGCTGGCGCCGCAGGTGATCCACAGCCCATTGACGCCCGAGGTGTCGACATTGTGGTACCTGACCGGGGTCAGCTTGCCGGTGGCCGGGTCCTGGTCCAGCGTCAGCACCGCGATCGGCGACGGCAGCAGCCCGTACATGCTGGCATTGCCCTGGTTGCGCGTGGTGTATTCGAACTGCACCACGGCGAATACGGTGTTGCCCTTGACGCCCGGCACGGTGGGATTGGCCAGCGTCAGCAGCGAGCTGCCGTCCGGTGCATCGGAAAAGAACTGGCGTTCCTTGCCGGCGACCGAGGTATCGATGATCGGCTGGTTGTTGATGTCGTAGTAGCCGCCCGCCACGACGGTGCCGCCCTTGCCGTCGGGCAGCGTGTCGCCGGTGACGAAGAAGGGCTGGTAGGCCAGCTTGTAGGTCTGGCTGCTGCCGTCGCTGAAGGAGACCTTGAGGCTGGAGCCGACCGTGGTGGTCGCCATGGCTTCGGGCGTGGCCAGCGTCGGCGCGCTCATCGGCACGAACTCGGCGCTGGTGAAGGTGGCGGCCGGGCCGGGTGCCGGCGCCGGGGCCGGCGCCGGCGCGGCGTCATCGCCGCCGCCACAGCCTGCCAGCAGGCTGGTGGAGGCGAAGCCGAGCGGCAACATGGGCGCGCC
Source organism: Cupriavidus phytorum (assembly GCF_003254285.1). NCBI lineage: Bacteria > Pseudomonadati > Pseudomonadota > Betaproteobacteria > Burkholderiales > Burkholderiaceae > Cupriavidus > Cupriavidus phytorum. The sequence continues at coordinate 50,585 of NZ_QKZN01000001.1, read as the reverse complement.
GGCCAATAGCTTCAGGGCCTTGCGACGGCCAGCATTGGGTTGTTCAAGCATGTTTTTGATCCGGGGAAAGGAAAGGGATGGTTCACTGCATGTTTGCGCCAGTCCCGGGGGCGGGACCAGGCACCTGTTGCACAGGCGGCGGCGGGCGTCATCGCGCACGTCCGGGGCGGATCGTAGGCGCCGTTTGTGACAGCAAGTTGACGATGCAACACAAAGCGTTGCCGGCTTCGGGCCAGCACGGTCCACTGCGGTACACTGCCGCCTTGCTTCCGCGGCCCGGCCGGCGCGGATTTCCGTCCCAGTTCCGCGCCGCTTGCCCGTGCCCACCTACACGCTAGCCAACCCCGTCCACGCCGAGATCGAGATCCGCAAGAGCCGCTTCCTGGCGCTGGCGCTGCCGGTTGCCGACCGCGACGCCGCCATGGCCGCGTTGCAGGCGCTGCGCGCCGAACACCCCACCGCCACCCACGTGTGCTGGGCGCTGCTGGCCGGTGGCGCCTCGGGCATGTCCGACGATGGCGAGCCTTCCGGCACGGCCGGCCGGCCGATCCTGGAAGTGCTGCGCCACCACGACCTCGACGGCGTGCTGGCGGCGGTGGTGCGCTACTACGGTGGCGTCAAGCTGGGGGCCGGCGGGTTGGTGCGCGCTTACACCGACGCCATCGCCTCGGCCCTGAAATGCGCCGAACGGGTCGAGCGCATCGCCTACGGCACGCTGGCCGTCGCGGTCGACTATGCCGACGAGCCGCGCGTGCGCCGCTGGCTGGACTACGAGGCGCCCGCTGGCTGCACGCTGGCCGAGACCGGCTACGGCGCGCTCGCCACGCTGGTGCTGCGCATGCCCGCGACGCAGCTCGATGCCGCCCGCGATGCCTTGCGCGACGCCACCCATGGCCGCGCCCAGTTCCCGCAGGCGGAGGACGACGGCCATGGCTGACATGGAGCGCGCGGACGAAAGCGCCGAATTCACCGCACAGGTGCTGCCCGGCCCGGCCCGCTTCACCGCGCCGGCGGCGCTGAGCCTGCTGGAGGCGGCCTTGCTCGAAGGCGTGGCGCTGCCAAATTCGTGCCGTAACGGCACTTGCCGCGCCTGCGCCAGCCGGCTGCACGCCGGGACGATCCGTTACCGGGTCGAGTGGCCGGGGTTGAGTCCGGACGAAAAGGACGAGGGGCTGATATTGCCCTGCGTGGCTTGTCCGGAGAGTGATGTGGTGTTTGAGCCGGTCAGTCTCGGCTAGCTGCGATCAGACCAGCCGAATGGGCCCAGGGTATTGGCCAACAAGCGGGTCCGAGGTCAGCAGCGTCAGGCCTTCCACGGTTGCCTGGGCGACGAGAAGCCGGTCAAACGGGTCCTTGTGAATCGGCGGAAGGCAATCAATCGCCACCGCATGATCACTTCGGATCGGCAGCTCACTGTAGCCGTTATCAAGCAAGCCTCTGCGAAAGACCCGGGCGTTGATCTGGAAGTCCGCACGGCCAAGCCCTTGCTTGATGGCGATCTCCCACAGGCTGGCGGCGCTGAAAACCAGCACCGTGTCGTCGGCATTCAATAGCGCATGCGCGTCTGGCGAGATGCGCTCAGGCGTCAGAGCCATCCACAGCAGCAGGTGCGTATCCAGCAAGAGTTTCATGACTCGCCGCCAAACATGGCTTCAATCTCGCGCTGGCCCATGCGATCGAAATCATCGGGCACCTGCCCCTGTCCGGCCATGAATCCCAACCGCTTGACCTGCGCTTTCTCCGGCACATGCAGCGCCACGACTTTCACAAGGGGCTTGCCTGCCTTGGCGATCACAAAAGGCTCGCCGTTGGCCGCCTGATCGACCAGCCGCGAGAGATGGGTCTTGGCCTCGTGGATGTTGATGGTTTGCATGACGCGCCTCACTAAACTAAGTCTACTTAGTTTAGTCCATTCATCATCCTGCGGCAATCGCCGTTCCTCTAAACCCCAACCGCCAGAAAAAACCGCAACGCCAGCTTCAACCCATCCGGCCCCGCCGGGTCCGAGAATGCATGCCCGCCGGCGCCGCCGCTCCACGCGTGGCCGAGGCCTTCCACGCGCACCAGCCGCAGGTAGGGCGAGTTGCCCTCGTACCAGTCGAACACATCGATGGCGTGGCGCATGCCGCGCTGGATGCGCCGCGACGGCACGCCGGCCAGCGGCGGAGTGCCTTCGGGCTGCAGGTGCATCCACATGCCGGCGGCGGCGGTGGCATTGCCGAAGTCGACCACGTGGTCGGCACCGCCATGCAGCAGCAGCAACGGCGGCGGCCGGCGTCCCGCCAGGCCGAAGCGCAGCGCCTGCATGGTCTTGGCATCGGGACCGCGCTGCCCGCGCATGGCGCGCGTGGCCTGCGCGGCATTGGCCGCACTCCACGGCACGGCGCCCGAGTGCGAGCCCACCGCGGCGAAGCGCGACGGATAGCGCAGCCCCAGCATCAGCGCCATCGCCCCGCCAGCGGACAGGCCCAGCACGCTGATGCGGTCCGCCGCCACCGGATGGCGGCGGCAGGCCTGGTCGATCAGCGTCATCAGCAGCCCGGCTTCCACGGCGCCCTGCGCCGCGGGCCGGAACCAGTTCCAGCAACGCTGCGCATTGGCCTGCGAGCTCTGCTCGGGCAGCAGCACCACCCAGCCGGATTCGCGCGCCACCGCGGCGGCGCGCGTGACCGCGGCAAAGCTGGCGGCGTCCTGGCCGCAGCCGTGCAGCAGCACCAGCATCGGCGCACGGCGCGACGCGGTGGCGCCGGCCGGGACAAAAATGCGGTAGCGACGCGGCGCCAGCGGCGCGCCCCAGCTGCCCTCTTCCCAGCGTCCGCTGCCACGGCTCTGCGGCGCCGCCACCGGCGACACCACGCCGGACAAGGCGCGCTGCGTCGCGGCCGTGACTGCAGCGGATTGCTTCACCGCGTTGCGCACGATGGCCTCGGTCATCGGCTTGGTCAGGTTCTTGTTGACGGCGCGCTGCATCTGGCGCGCATGGCGGGACGCGGTCTTGTTCAGCGTGGACCAGAGTTTCGCGCCGGGTGAGCGGGGCATGCGGCTTCCTGTGCAAGGGATCACCGCCACATGATATGCGCTGCGGCCGTCGCAACTTGCATGCAACGCGCGGCTGATGTCTGCCTACAATGCAAGGACCGTGTCGCCCCCAGACACGAACCGGAGGCAAGCATGAGCGATGTGAGCGAGTTCAGGCCCCTGGATCCGGGCCGTATCAACCTGATGGATCCGCTCGAAGTGCAGTACTGGTGCAGGGAGCTCGGCTGCAGCACCAGTGACCTGGAAAACGCCGTCGACCAGGCCGGCGATCATATCTCGGCGGTGCGCGCGCAGCTGGAACAGCAGCACGCGGGCGCCCGCTCCGGCTGACATCCCCACCCTGGCGGGGATGCCAGCACGCAGCGTCTTGCGCAGCCTGGCGTCCTAGCCGCCCAGGTTGAGCGCCTTGGGCAGCCGGATCTGGATGAACTCGCTGTCATCCGGCATCTTGCTGCCGACATGCCGCCCCACGCTGAACGGGAAGTTGTTGTCGTCGATCACCAGCAGCGTGGTCGCGTCCAGCACCAGCACGTCTTCGATGGTATTGAACGGCATGCCGAACGGATCGCCCAGCGCCACGTCGCCCGGGACACCGCCGGCGCTGATGCCGGACGGGTCGCGCAGCGCCATCAGGTTGGCCAGTTCGGACTTGGCGACGTAGTCGCCCGGCTTGCCCAGCGTCACCTGGAACAGCTTCTTGAAGCCGTTCAGGTCGCCCTGCGAGCCGTCGCGCTCGATGACAATGCCCTCGCCGGCATTGAACAGGATGAAGTCGCCGATATTGGTGCCCTTGTCGTCGAGCCGGTACTTGTATTGCACCCCGGTGTACCGGCGCGTGGCGATATCGAACTCCGAGATCAGCAGCGTCTTGCCGTCGTGGCCGGCCAGCGGCAGTTCCAGCAGCGGATAGAGCTTGTTGCCGTCCGGGCTGATCGCCATGCCCTCGAAGCCGCCCGAGCGCTTCGCGCGCATGGGGTTCGACGTCACGGTGACGCGGTACGGCCAGTACAGGCCCGCCATCCACGGCGTGTTGGCGCCGGCCTCGTCCTGCATGTTGGTGCCGTCGTCGCTGTTGGCCGCGTCGCCATAGATCGGGAAGTCGCCGAACAGGTACACCGTGCGGATCGCCGGGAACTTCTCCTGCACGCGCAGCAGCGTGCGGAAATCGAAGCTCTGGATATCGGCGCGCTGGGCCATGCCGGCGGCACTGATCACTCGCGCCAGCGTGTCGGCCATCGGCTCGGCGCCGACGGTGCGGTCCTTGTAGACGTTGCCCTTGCCGTCCTTGTCGCTGCGCGGGTTGAGCTTGGTCTCCAGGTTGAAGCGCACCGCCTGCGCGTTCTTCGCGCGCTGCGCCGCCTGCGGATGGCCCTGCCCCGCGCCGGTGCTGTAGTACGCGACATAGGCGCTGACCAGGTCGAACACATCCTGCGCGCGCGGTACCACGTACGGGCTGGCGTAGCCCTTGCCGGCCGCCACCGCCGCCGACACCGGCGACAGCGCGGCATCGTTGCGCTGGCTCGGGCCGCGGAACAGCTTGTCGCAGATGTAGGTGGACTGGATCTGCGCCGCGGTCAGGTTCTTGATCAGCACTTCGTCGGCGGTGCCGTAGGGCGCGCCGTCGGCGCGGCGGCACTTGACCGATTCGATATAGGGATCGTGCTTGAGCACCGCGACGCCGTCGGCGGTGATGCCGACATCGGTCTCCAGCGTGGTCATCAGGTTGTCCAGCGCGGCTTCCATCGCCGGCAGGGTGTTCTCCGGGCGCAGGTCGCGCGCGCCCCGGTGGCCCTGCGCGTCGAACCTGGCGGCATCGATCAGGCCGTCGGCGGTCAGGTAGTCGCCGGCCTTGCCGTCGCCGTTGGCATCGTAGGCGGCGACGGCCGCGTAGAGCAGGTCGGGCCGGTCCGAGATGATGCCGTTGACGCCGGCCTTCAGCAGCTCGGTCATCCTGGCGCTGTCGTTGACGGTCCAGGTCACCACGCTGTAGCCGGCGGCCTTGACCGAGGCCACGTCGAGCGTGTCGGACACTGCCGGCACCAGCCCCGGCTGCGGGTTGCCGCCGCGCGCGTAGTGCGCGTCGGGGCTCGACTTGGCGCCGTTCACGTCGTACTTGAGCTGCACGTGGTACGGCGCGAACACCGGCGCGCGCGTGCCGCCATGCGCGAAGGCATGCGCGCGCACCGCGTTCATGATGCGCACCGTCGTGGCCTCTTCGTTGAACGGGTTCTGCGGCGAGCGGATCTCCTTGCCGGCGTTCTCGAAATCCGGCAGCGGGATCGGCGCTTCCAGCAGCACGCCGTTGGCATCGGTATGCAGCAGGAACGGGCCGAACTCATCGCCGAACCACAGCGTGCCGTCGCTGGCGCGCTGCATGCTCTCGATATCGAAGTCAGCGCCGGTCAGCACGCGCTCGCTGGTGAACTGGTTTGCGATCGCGAACTTGACATGCCGGTTCGGATCCTTCAGCTCGATAAAGCTGCGCACCGCCACGCTGCCCGCGCCGCCGGCCGCAGTCTTGAACGTGGGCGCCACCGTGTAGACGCGCAGGTTGAAGTCAGCCGAGTTCTCCAGCGAGCCATAGCCGTTGTCGGCCATCACCATGAAGCTGCCGTCCGGGTTGCGCAGCACCGCCGAGAAGCCCTGCACCGGCTGCGACGCGAACGGCGCAGTCTGCCCGTTGAGATCGCCGGTGACATAACGCCCCGACTGCGGCCCGCTGGCAAAAGTAGCGGCGGGCAGCACGGCGCGGCCCACCAGCGTGGGCGCGCTGACCGTAGGCGTGCCGTTGCCGCTGTCGTTATCGTCGCCGCCGCATGCCGCCAGCAGCGATGCCGCCACCGCGGCGCTGGCCAGTGCCGCGCGGGTCCGGCGCGAAGGGAAGACGCTCAGGCGCATTGCAGGTTCCTGGAGTTGGGCAATGCGCCATGGTGGTGTGCCGATATGTCGGCTTGATGTCGCTTGCGTGACAGCATGAGCGGCACGCATCAATCGCGCAGCGGCATGCAGCCCTTACTCGCGTTAAGCGCAGTGCAGACCGGAATTCAGCAATGCCTTATTCGCCGCGCGGCAGTTTTGCTGCATGATTTCCGGCCCGGGCCCGGACCGGCACTCAAGACTGGGACAGATCGATAACACCACGTCGGAAAACAAGGGGTTTATCAACACGAGGACGCATCGACACATGAACACCAAGCTGCCGCTTTTCACCCTCTGCGCCGCCTTGCTCGCACCGGCCGCATGGGCCGGCAACGAACCGCACTGGAGCTACACCGGCCCCACCGGCACCAGCCACTGGGCCGAGCTGGACCAGGCCTACCAGACCTGCGCGCTGGGCAAGCACCAATCGCCGATCGACATCCGCACCGGCAAGGCGCGCCCCGCAGACCTGAAGCCGATCGGCTTCGGCTACGCCGCGGCGCCCGGCACCGTGGTCAACAACGGCCATACCGTGCAGGTCAACCTGCCGGCGGCTGGGCAGATCGAACTGGACGGCGTGCCGTACAAGCTGTTGCAGTTCCACTTCCATACGCCCAGCGAAGAGAAGGTCAACGGCAAGACCTATCCGCTGGTGGCGCACCTGGTGCACCAGAACGCCGAAGGCAAGCTGGCGGTGGTGGCCGTGCTGTTCAAGTCCGGACGCGAGAATGCAGCGCTCAAGCCGGTGTTCGCCAGCCTGCCGGCCAAGGCCGGCGAATCGCGTGAACTGGCTGCGCCGCTGGACGTTGCGGCGCTGCTGCCGGCGCAGCAGGCCTATTGGTCCTTCACCGGTTCGCTGACGACGCCGCCATGCAGCGAGGACGTGCGCTGGCAGGTGCTGAAGACCCCGGTGGAAGTGTCGCCGGCACAATTGGCGGCGTTCCGAAAGCTCTATCCGATGAACGCGCGGCCGGTGCAGCCGCTGAATGGCAGGACGGTGCAGGCGAGCCGCTGAGGGACTACGGCCTAACGCAACACCAACGTGTTTCCAAAACCTGTTGGCGTACTCCCTCTCCCGCAAGCGGGAGAGGGTTGGGGAGAGGGCCAGAGCATCCACGCAGTGCGAACGCCTCGTGCTTGCCACAGGCCGGCCCTCTCCCCCGCCCCTCTCCCGCAAGCGGGAGAGGGGAGCAAACCCTCAGCTTGCGAACACCCCGGTAGCGACCCTTCATCCCTCACCCCACTCCCCGCATCGCCAACTCCCCACCCAACACCAGCAACCCGCAAAAAAACAATTTGCGAAAGCGCTCCGCACTAATCCTGTGGCGCAGCCACTGCCCCAGGAACATCCCGCCCAGCGCAGGCACCAGCGCCAGCGCCGACGCCCCAAGCACCGGCGTATGCAGCAGCGCTCCGCCCAGCGCCAGGCTGACCGCCAGCGCAATGGTCGACACCGTGAACGACAGGCCCAGCGCCTGCACCAGGCTCTCCTTGTCCAGACCCAGCCCCTGCAGGTAGGGCACGGCCGGAATCACGAACACGCCCGTGACCGCGGTAATGCCGCCGGTGACCAGCCCGACCAGCGGCCCGAGCCAGCGCTCGGCGCCGGCCGGCACCGTCAGCTTTACCGCCGCCAGCCCCACCACCGCGTACAGCACCAGCGCCACGCCCAGCGCGGACGTCGCGTGCGTCATCATGCCGGCCGGCACCAGTGCCGCGCACAGCCAGGTGCCGGCGCAGATCGCCGCCAGCATCGGCCACAGTCGCCGCACCAGCTGGCCGAAGCGCGGGCCGCTGAACAGCTGCACCACGTTGGTCACCATCGACGGCGCCACCAGCAGCGCCGCGGCCTGCGCGGGCGGCATCACCAGCCCCAGCATGCCCACCGCCACCGTGGGCAGGCCCAGCCCGACCACGCCCTTGACGAAACCCGCCAGCAGGAAGGTCAGGCCGATAAACGCGGCCTGCGTGCCGATCGACTCCATCGTCATCGCCGCGCCCTCAGCCCGCGTCGCGGTCGTGCACCGCGCGGCTGTCCGCCGGCGCCTGCTCGCGTGCATCGAGCCCGTAGTCGCGCAGCACCTGCGCCACGCGCAGCCGGTAGCCGGCAAACACGCCGCCGCGCCCGGCGGCCTGCGCCTGGCGATGCGCCAGCGTATTGCGCCACGCGATCACCGCGGCCTCGTCGCGGAAGAACGACAGCGACAGCAGCTTGCCGGGGTTGGTCAGGCTCTGGAAGCGCTCCACCGAGATAAAGCCATCGATGGCCTCGAGCTGCGGGCGCAGGTGCGCGGCGATGTCGAGGTAGGTGTCCTGCCGGCCCGGCGCGGGCTCGACTTCGAAGATGACGGCGATCATGGTTGTCTCCGTGAGATCAAAGGAAATGCGGAATGCGCGCGTTCAGCGACGGACGATAGCGGAATGCGCGCGCCAGCGCATCGGGATCGGCGCCGCGCGCACGCAGCGCCGACACCGTCGCCGCAGCCAGCGCTTGCGCCAGCCGGTCGCCGGGACAAGCATGGCGGCCGTGGCCGAAGGTCCATGCGCGCGCATCGTCGGCAAGGCCGCTGGTCGAAGCCGCGGCCAGCAGCACCAGCACCGTGTCGCCGGCCTTGACGGCGTGGCCGCAAAGCTCGGTATCGGCAGCAAGAAAACGGCGCGTGTTCTGCACCGGCGGGTCGTCCTGCGCGACGCGCGCCACCACGCCCTGCAACGGCATCCCGCCGGCCGATGGATTGCGCCCCAGCCACAGCAGAGTATTGCCCGCGAGCCCGGCAGTCGCTTCGCAGGCCTGGACCAGCAGGCCGATGATATTGGCGGCAACCGCCTGCGCCTCGATGCCGGCGGCCTGTGCCGCGCGTTGCAGTGCCGGCAGCGGGCCGTCAGCCGCTATGCTGCTGGCGAGCGACGAGGCCAACCACGTGCCCAGCCACCGCGCCGCCTCGGCGCCGGCGTGCACGGTGTCCGCGTCCGCCAGCGGCGACTGGGCGGCGGCGAAGGCGGCAACCTGCTGCGCGACCTCGTCCGCCGTATCGCGGTCGCGCGCCACCGGCAGGCCTAGCACGGACGCCACCGCGACGACCGGCAAGGCGAAAAGCCAGCGGTTGACCGATGCGGCCGTCATCGCAGCGTGCGCGTCCTCGCCCGTATCCATCATTCGCGCGATTGCGGCGGCGTGTTGCGCCGCGACGCCCGGATCCACGGCCGCCAGCATCGGCATCAGTAGCGCCTTGAGCGGCGCATGCGCGGCGCCATCGTTCATCCGTATCAGCCGGCCGAACAGGTCACCGGCGGCGGTGCCTGCCAGCGCGGGCGGCACCGGCTGCGCGGGCGGACGCACGCGGCAGTCGGGATGGGCCAGCACGGCTGCCACTTCGCGCGGCCCGGCGGCCACCCACAGCCCCAGGCCTTGCTCGCGGAAGAAGGGCCGGGTAGCGGCCAGTTCACGGTAGTAGGGGTAGGGATCGGGATGCGTGACGGCGCTGAGCGGGTCGATCCCGGCGAAGTTGGCGGTGATGGTCTCTGGCATGGCGGCGCGAATCGCATGTGTTGGCTGGCTGCGCCGCAAGTTCGGGCGCACATCGGCATCATGCCGCCGCGGCCGGGCGGGAAGCTTCACGGTGTCGTGAAGCGTCGAATGCACAGCGCTGCGGCCCGCCGATTGGTTGTATGCTTTGAGCACGGCGTGCCGGGCGCCTCGCGCGGCAACGCCATACCAAGTACGGCGGTGACGACATGAAGCGTGTTCACGCACTGGTTGTGGCCGGCCTCATGTTGACGGCATGTGTTTCCACCGGCGTCGACGTGAAGCCCGAGCACTTGTCGAACTTCCTGCCCGGCTTCTCCACGCTCGACGAGGTCACCACGCAGCTCGGCCCGCCCTCCTCGCAAGCGACGCTGCGCGACGGCTCGACCATACTGGTCTATTCGTTCGCCACCTCCCAGCCCCACCCCGAGAGTTTCATCCCCTTCATCGGGCCGCTGTTTGCCGGCGGCGCAATCCGCGCTTCGACGGTGCTGTTCGAGTTCGACCAGAACGGTGTCCTGATGAGCCAGCGCCGCACCACGTCGAGCGGGGTCTCGGGAATGAGCGTGCTGACGCCGGGCGCGCTGCCCGGCACGCCGCCTGGCACGCCGCGCAGCACGCCGCAATAGGCCCCGGGCGCGCGTCACGTCTCCATCGTCGTCACCTGCCCGTCGGCGCGCGCCGCCGCCGGCGCATCGTCGCGATGCGCCAGCCGGTACAGCACCGGCAGCACCAGCAGCGTCAGCGCCGTCGACGACAGGATGCCGCCGATCACCACCGTCGCCAGCGGCCGCTGCACCTCGGCGCCGGTGCCGGTGGCCAGCGCCATCGGAACGAAGCCGAGCGAGGCCACCAGCGCTGTCATCAGCACCGGGCGCAGCCGCGTCAGCGCGCCTTCGCGGATGGCATGGTCGAGCCCATGTCCGGCCTCGCGCAGCGAGCGGATGAACGACAGCATCACCAGCCCGTTGAGCACCGCGACCCCGCACAGCGCGATAAAGCCCACCGCCGCCGAGATCGACAACGGGATGCCGCGCAGCCACAGCGCCAGGATGCCGCCGGTCAGCGCGAACGGAATGCCGGTGAAGACCAGCAGCCCGTCCTTGACGTTGCCGAACATGGCGAACAGCAGCACGAACACCAGCCCAAGCGCCAGCGGCACTACCACGCGCAGCCGCGCTGTGGCGGACTGCAATTGCTCGAAGGTGCCGCCCCAGCTGGTCCAGTAGCCGGCGGGAATCGCCACGCGCGCGCGGATGGCGGCCTCGGCCTCGGGCACGAAGCTGCCGATATCGCGCCCGCGCACATTGGCGCTGACCACGATGCGGCGCTTGCCGTTCTCGCGCGAGACCTGGTTGGGGCCCGGCGCCATCTCCACGCTGGCGACTTCGCTCAGCGGGATATAGCTGGTGCGCGCGCCGGCATCCTTTGGCAGCGGCACCGGCAGGCGCCGCAGCGCGTCGACGTCGGCACGCACCGACTCGGGCAGGCGCACCGCGATATCGAAGCGCCGGTCGCCGCTGAAGAAGGTGCCCGAGACCTTGCCGCCGATGCCGATCGACACCGCGTCCTGGATATCGCTCAGGTTCAGCCCGTAGCGCGCAGCCTGGTTGCGGTCGATCTGCACCGTCAGCATCGGCAGCCCGGTGGTCTGCTCGACCTTGACCTCGGCCGCGCCGGGAATGCCCTGCAGCACCGCGGCGATGCGGTTGGCGGTCTGCTCCAGCACGGCGTTGTCGTCGCCGAACACCTTGACCGCCACGTCCGAGCGCACGCCCGAGATCAGCTCGTTGAAGCGCAGCTGGATCGGTTGCGAGAACTCGTAGTTGTTGCCCGGCAGCTTGCCTACCTCGACGCGGATCGCGGCGATCAGCGCGTCGCGCGTGCGGCGCGGCTCGGGCCATTGCGATTCGGGCTTGAGCATGATGTAGCCGTCGGAGATATTCGGCGGCATCGGGTCCGAGGCAATCTCCGCGGTGCCGGTGCGGGCAAAGATGCGCTCGATCTCCGGGAATTTGGCCTTGAGCGCGGTTTCCACCTGCTGCTGCATCGCCACCGATTGCGTCAGGCTGGTGCCCGGTATGCGCAGCGCCTGCACCGCGAGGTCGCCCTCGTTGAGGCTGGGCACGAACTCGCTGCCCAGACGCGTGGCAATCGCCAGGCACAACACCACGGCGACACCGGCGCCGGCCAGCACCACCGGCGTCGACGCCAGCACGCGCTCCAGCAGCACCGCGTAGCGGCGGCGCGCCCACGCCATCAACCGGTTGTCGCGCTCGGCCACGCGGTTGCCGATAAACTGCGCCACCGCCGCGGGCACGAAGGTTACCGACAGCACCATCGCCCCCAGCAGCGCCAGCACCACGGTAAAGGCCATCGGATGGAACATCTTGCCCTCGACCCCGGTAAGCGCAAAGATCGGCAGGTACACCACCATGATGATCAGCTGGCCGTACAGCAGCGGCCGGCGCGCCTCGCGCGCGGCGGCAAAGACTTCCTGCAGGCGTTCGTCGCGCGTCAGCGCGCGGCCCCGGCTGGCCTGTGCATGCGCCAGCCGGCGCACGCAGTTCTCGACGATCACCACCGCGCCGTCGACGATGATGCCGAAGTCCAGCGCGCCCAGGCTCATCAGGTTGGCGCTGATGCGGTAGTGGACCATGCCGGTGAAGGTGAACAGCATCGACAGCGGGATCACCAGCGCGGTGATCAGCGCCGCGCGCAGGTTGCCCAAAAACAGGAACAGGATGGCGATCACCAGCACCGCGCCTTCCAGCAGGTTCTTCTTGACCGTGGCAATGGCCTTGTCGACCAGCGTGGTGCGGTCGTACACGGTGACGGCCTTCACCCCCGCCGGCAGCGTGCGATTGATCTCGGCCATCTTGCGGTCGACCGCCTGCGACACCGCGCGGCTGTTCTCGCCGATCAGCATGAACACCGTGCCCAGCACCACCTCGCGGCCGTTCTCGGTGGCCGCGCCGGTGCGCAGCTCGCCGCCGGTCTGCACCGTGGCCACGTCGCGCACGCGGATCGGCTGGCCCTGCGCGCTGCCGACGATCACGTCGCCGATTTCTGCGAGCGAGCGCACCTGGCCCGGCACGCGCACCAGGTACTGCTCGCCGCGGCGCTCGATATAGCCCGCGCCGACGTTGTCGTTGTTCTTCTCCAGCGCGCCCACCACATCGGCCAGCGCCAGCCCGTACGAGGCCATGCGTGCCAGGTCGGGCGCCACCACGTAGGCGCGCGCATGGCCGCCGATGGCGTTGACCTCGGTCACGCCCGGCACGTTGCGCAGCTGCGGCCGGATTACCCAGTCCTGGATCTCGCGCAGGTCGGACAGCGTGTAGGCGGTGCCATCGGGCTTGCGCGCGCCGGGGTCGGCTTCGACCGTCCACAGGTAGATCTCGCCCAGCCCGGTCGAGATCGGGCCCATCGCCGGCGTGATGCCGGACGGCAGCTGGTCGCGCGCTTCCTGGATGCGCTGGTTGACCAGCTGGCGCGCAAAGTGGATGTCGGTGCCGTCGCGGAAGATCACCGTCACCTGCGACAGCCCGTAGCGCGACAGCGAGCGGGTCTGCTCCAGCCCGGGCAGGCCCGCCATCACGGTCTCGACGGGATACGTGATGCGCTGCTCGGTCTCCAGCGGCGAATAGCCCGGCGCGGCAGTGTTGATCTGCACCTGCACGTTGGTGATGTCGGGCACCGCGTCGATCGGCAGCCGGGTGTAGCTGTACAGGCCCAGCGCGGCCATGCCCAGCACCGCCAGCAGCACCAGCCAGCGTTGCGCAATGGCAAAGCGGATCAGGCGTTCGAACATGCGCGCCTCCCGCTCAGTGCTCATGCCCGGCGCTGGCTTTGCCCAGCTCGGACTTGAGGATGAAGCTGTTGGCCGCGGCGTAGCGCGCGCCGGCCTGCAGGCCCCGGGTCACCTCGACCAGCTTGCCGTCGGTGCGCCCGGTCTGGACCGGCTGCACCGCAAACCCGTCCGGCATCGCAACGAACACCACGCTCTGGCCATCGACCTGCTGCACCGCGTCGGCCGCCACCGTCACCGGCACCTGCACCGGCGCGCCCAGCACGCTGACCGTGACGAACAGCCCGGGGCGCCACGCCGTGCCCGGGTTGGCCAGCGTCACGCGCGCCTTGGCGGTGCGGGTCTGCTCGCCCAGCAAGGCGCCGACATAGGACACCTTGCCTTCGGCCTGCGTGGCGGAGGCGCTGGAGCGCACCGTGACCGCCTCGCCCACGCGCACCCGGTCCAGGTCGCGCGCGGACACCACGAACTCGGCCCATACCGAACTCAGGTCCGAGACCGTGAAGACGCTGGCGTCTTCCTTGACCGCTTCGCCCAGTGACAGGTGCTTCTCGACCACGATGCCGTCGAACGGCGCGCGCAGCGCGAACTGGTTCAGCGCGCCGCCGCGCTCGGCGGCGCCGATCGCGGTAAGCTTCTGGCGCGCGTTCTGCACCGCGATCTGCGCCTCTTCCAGCGCGGTGCGCGCCTGCTGGTAGTCCTGCTCGGCCGAGATCTTCTCCTGCCACAGCGTCTTCTCGCGCGCGTAGGTGGCCCGCGCCAGCGCCTCGCGCTTCTGCGCGGCCAGCAGCTCGCTGCGCTGCTCCGCCACCGTGGTGCTGGCAATCAGCGCCAGCACCTCGCCCTTGCGCACCGCCTGGCCCAGGTTGGCCGGCACCGCCTGCGCCACGCCTGCAACGCGCGGCACCACGTGCGCGGTGCGGTCATCGTTGAAGCGGATTTCGCCGGGGAAATCGACGCTGCTGCGCAGCGCCGCGGCCGCGGCGGTGGCCATGCCGATGCCAGCCTGCTCGATCTGCGCCGGCGTCAGCGCGATCACGTGCGGCTTGCCCTCGGCTTGCGGCTGCGCCGCGGGCGCGCTCGCGCCGGCATGTGCAGCGGCCTTGTCCCCTGCCTTGTTCTCCGCCTTCTTGCCGTCCTTGTCGTGCTCGTGCCCATGCTCGTCGCCATGTTCGGCATGCCCGTGCGCGGCCTCGCCGCTGGTGTTGCCGCCCTTGCCGGTGAACAGGATCGCCGCGCCGCCCAAAAGCCCAGCGACCAGGATGGCCACCACGGCGGCCCGTTGTTGCTTGCTCATTGCCATGTCTGCAGCTTCCGTATCAGTGTCCGAGGATGCGGTCGATGCTGGCGGCCGCGTCATAGGTGCGGGCCAGCACGTCCAGGTAGCGGATGCGCGCCTGGAACAGCGTGCGCTGGGCATCCAGCACGTCGAGGAAATTGAACTTGCCGGCCTCGAAGCCGCGCGAGGCGGCGGCGTAGGCCTGCTCGGCCGCGGGCAGCACCGAGGCCTGCAGCGTCTGCGCCGCGGCGCGCGACACCGACAGCTGCGTCGACGCCTGCTGCAGTTCGCCCTGCAGGCGCACGCGCGTGGCGGCGTGGGTGTCCTGCGCGCCGTCGGCACGGCGCAGCGCCGCGTACAGGTTGCCCTGGTTGCGATCGAACAGCGGCAGCGGAATCGCCACGCCCAGCACCGCCATGTTGCGGTTGGCCTCGTTGTCGCGCTTGGCGCCCAGGCTCACGGTCACGTCGGGATACTGGCGGCTGCGCTGCACCGCCACTTCGGCACGACTGCGCTCCGCCGCCAGGCGGCTGGCTTCGAGCAGCGGCGAGTCTTCCAGCGCCGCCTGCAACGCGGCCGGCGCGGGCCGCGACGGCAACGCATCGAGATCGCCCTGCGCCTGGTCGAAGCGGGGCACGCTGTCGCCCCACAGCGCCGCCAGCGACTGGCGCGCGGACTGCAGCGCGCCGGTGGCCTCGGCCAGCTCCAGCTCGGCGTTGGCCTGCTCCACCCTGGCGCGCGTGGCTTCCAGCGGCGCCACCTTGCCCGCGGCCACGCGCCGGCCAGCGGCGTCTGCGGCCCGGCTGGCGATACCGACCGAGCCCTCGGCCAGGCGGACGCGCTCCTGCGCCACCAGCACGCCGAAGAAGCGCGCGATCACCGTCGCGCGCAGCCCGGCGCGGGCGCTGCCCAGCTCGGCCTGCGCCAGCTCGCGCCCGCGCTCGGCCAGGCCGATGCGCGCGGCACGCTTGCCGCCGAGTTCGATCGGCAGGTTGACCTGCCCGGTGGTCGAGCGCGAGGCCTTGCGCGTGTCTTCCATCGACACCGCCAGTTCCGGATTGGGGATCACGCGCGACTGGACCAGGTCGCCTTCGGTGGCGTCGAGCTCCTTGCCGGCGGCGGACAGCGTGAAGCTGCCGGCTTCAGCCAGCGCCAGCGCGGCATCGAGGGTCAGGGTCTGGGCCGGTGCGCCGGCCGGCGCGGCAGACGGTGGCAGCGCCACGGCAGGGGGCGGCGTCTGCGCGACGCCAGGGAAAGGGCTGGATAGCACGGCCGCCAGCCCGAGCGGCAGCAAGAGTCTTCGCATCGAATTGCACCAGGAGAAAACCGGGGAAATTCGGCGAGACGGCTGGCGTCATGCGGTCATGACGTCAGCAAGCGATCAAACGGGATCGGATTGCGCAAAAGCGTCGTCTCGCCGGCTAAGCGAGACGCGGCCACTGCGGGCGGTCAGGGGCACGCGCGCTGTGCGAGGAGAAGCGCGGTTGCGGTACCGGCGGCGCCTGCTCAACCCGGCGCAGCGCGGGTACGTCCTGCGCATCGGCCGGCGCGAAGGGCAGCGAGGCGATATGGCAGACGCCGCAGTCGGGATCGGCCAGGTTCAGCTTGGCCTTCTCCTGCGCGGGATCGGCCGCCTGCTCCGGCTGGCCGCTGCCGGCCTGGTGCCGGTGCTCATGGTGCCCGAAATGGGCCTTGGCGGCCGCGGCGACCTCGTGCCCGCAATACGCCGCGGCTCCCGCCCAGGCGAACTGGAGCGGAAGGACGAGCGCAAGGAGAACGAGGAGCAGGCGTTGCATGAGTGGTGAGGGCGGTGCTGACCGACAGTGGCCGGCAGCGAGCGGCAAGTTTAACCGACGCACCGAGGTCAGTCAGGCAACGGGGTCATTACATTTGCGTCATGGCCGCGGCGCCAAGAGCCTTTCGCACAAATTCAATATTTTTGAATAATTCATCCGGCAAAGCGCCCGCTTGGCTGCCGGCTGGACTCCTATAGTTCCGTACATGAACGGCACGCACACAAAGCAACGCCTTCTGACAAATTCAACAAACTAACGGAGAACCACCATGACCAAGACCACCCGCCTCGCTTCCGCCCTGCTCCTGACCCTGGCCGCGCTGGGCGCCGCCCAGGCCGCCACCGCCGCCGAAGCCCTGCCCGGCGACAAGTACGGCTACAGCTTCCGCAGCACCGTGCCGGGCGACAAGTATGGTTATGAATTCCGCAGCCACGACGCCTTCACCGACGGTGCCCGCGCCGGCAAGGCTGATCCGTTCACCGACGGCGCCCGCACCGGCAAGGCCGACCCCTTCACCGACGGCGCCCGCACCGTCGCCGGCCTGGACCGCAGCGGCGTGTCGGCATCGCCTGCCCGCAGCTTCGACACCTTTACCGAAGGCAGCCGCAGCGGCAAGTTCGACCCCTACGGCGAAGGCGCCCGCGCCTGAGCGGCCAACGCCTCACGCCAGCGATAGAAAACCAGCAAGAAGGCCAGCGCCAGCGCTGGCCTTTTGTCATTCGTCGCGCCCAAGCCTGTGCATGGCCTCGCGCAGCGTGCGCATCTGCGCGCTGAAGCGGGTGCAGGCATCACAGATCGCCAAGTGCGAGCGCACGCGCAGCCGCTCCGTCCAGGACAGCGGCAGGTCCAGGCTTTTCATGGTCAGGTGGTGGACCTCTTCGCAGTCCGGCAGCAGCCGGCGCGGCGGGCGGGAGGGAGGGGTTTCCGGCATGTTGATCGGTGGCGGTTCGCTGGCGTGGACGCGTTGCGGGCTCAACCCGCCTTGCCGGGCCGGCCGCGCTGGCCGAACCAGTGCAGTTCCAGGCATTCGCGCAGGCGCATGCGGGCCCGGTAGAGCATCGCCCAGGCATTGGTCGCGCTGATCTGCAAATGCTGACAGATTTCTTCGGTGTCCAGCTCCAGCCATTCCCGCATCATGAAGATGCGGCCGGTGCGCGCCGGCAGGCGGTCCACGCAAAGCTGCAGGATCTCGAAGAACTCGCGGCGCTCGAACGCGCGCTCCGGATCGCCCCAGTCGGAGGGCGGATCCCGGTAGTGGCCGTTGCGCGTGAACAGGGCGTCGAAGGCGTCGTCATCGGACTGCGGCTGGCCATCGCCGTCGGTGGCCAGCGCCAGCCTGACCTCGCGCCTGCCGCTGCGCAGCGCGTCGATGATCTTGTGCTTGAGAATGCCGACCAGGTAGGTGCGCAGCGCCGACTGGCCGGCAAAGCGCTCCGGATGCTCGAGCGCGGCCAGCAGCGTTTCGGAGACGGCATCCTCGGCCACCGCCTCGTCGCGCAGCTGCAGGCGCGCGAAGCGCAACAGGTAGGGGCGTAGCGCCTGCAATTCGGCGGGGTCGAGGCTCATCGGGGATCAGGGGCGGGTTGCCTGGACGGATGCGCCATCATACCCGCGCCCTCCCACTTGCCGGTATGCCGCAGTGGTCAGCCGATCCCGCGGAATTGCCCGCACAGGCGGAACACGTCCATCGACAGCGGAATCTCCTTGGCCTTGCCGTAGCGCGTTGCCAGCTTCAGCAGTTCCTTGATGTCGCGCCCGCTCGCGGTGGGGTAGGCGTCGGTCAGCGCATCGATCAGCGCATCGTCCAGTTCCGCGCCGAACTGCGCCGCCTGCAGCCGCCACAGCCGCACGGCATCCTCGCGGCACGGCGTGGTGTAGTGGATAGTGGCGATGCAGCGCGACAGGATGGCATCGTCGACATCGCCGATGCGGTTGGTGGTCATGAACAGCAGGCCGCTGAAGTACTCCAGCGTGCGCAGGAACTCGGCGACGATGGCATTGTGCTCGAGGTCGTTGTCGCGGCGGCGGATATAGACGTCGGCCTCGTCCAGCAGCAGGATCGCGTTCCAGCGCATGGCGCGGCGCAGGATGGTCATCAGCGTCGCTCCCACCGACGCCGCGGTGGTGCCCAGCTGCCCCGAGTGCACGCGGTACAGCGGCTTGCCGACCACCTCGGCATAGACCTCGGCGGTCAGCGTCTTGCCCAGTCCGGGCGCGCCCTGGCACAGGATGGTGGTGCCGCCCGACTTGCCCGGCACGAAGTCCGGCGCCAGCATGTCCATGTGCGAGGTCAGGATGTCGATCAGGTCGCGGTGGTGCGCGGGCAGCACCAGCTTGTCGCGCAGCGCGGGCTGGTAGCGGTACTCGGCCAGGTGCTGCACGTGGACCCAGATATTGCGGTGCCACTCCAGGTGGAACAGGTGCACGTAGCCGTGCAGCGGCACGCGCTCGAAGCCTTCCATGATGCCCGCCTCACGCCAGAACGACGGATCGCATGTCATCTCGAAACGGCGCTCCAGCCGCTCCTCGTCGTTCACGCAGCGCGCGCCGGCGACATCGGCAATCGGGATCAGCTCCGCCGCCCCCTTGGCATCGACCGAGAACGCCGCGCGCGTCGCCACGAACTGCGCGCCGAAGCCGCGCTGGAAGCGCACGAAGCGCTGCGCGTGCTGTTCATATTCCTGGCGGAATTCCGCGCACTCCTTGTAGAAGCCGAATTCGGCCAGCAACTCCGGGATGGTGCGGTTGGCGATATCGTCGCGCGTGATCACCATCGACGTGGTCATGCCCGAGCGGCGCAGGTGATGGTCGGTCAGCGCCGAGTTGGCCGACTGCATCGTATTGGCGAGCAGGTCCACCACCACGTAGGCCATGCCCTGCTCGGGCAAGACATAACGCATGCGGCGCACCAGCCAGGGCAGCAGCACGCCGTCGCGGTTGCGCTGGTACAGCCAGCCGTCGATCGCATCGCGCGACAGGTAGGCGGCCAGCCCCGCCACCAGCTGGTCCAGCCCCGGAATCACGCGTGCCTGCGGCGCGTTGTAGATGTTGTCCAGCGCCAGCATCTGGAACATCAGCGCGCGCTCGTTCTGGGTCTTGCTGAGCGTATAGAGCGAACTGAGCGCGTGCGCGTCGAACAGCTTGCTCGACACCAGCATATTGCCGTGGCACACGCCATGCTGCTGCAGCTGCCGGGCCAGCGGCGAACCGGTTTCGATCATCGCCAGCAGGGGATGGATCAGCGCCTCCGGAATCTCGAAATCCATGTACCGCACTCCCGTTCAATGGCGTGGCCGCGCCCGGCCAGCGGCCAGGGTTTCACTGCAGGAAGAAATCGATCGCGCGCTCGACCACCGGCGCATGGATGACATGCGGCCCGTCGAACTCGACGTACTCCACGTCATAGCCCGCGGCGCGCAGCTTGGCCGCATGCGCGCGCCCGCTGGCAATCGGCAATTGTTCATCCGCCAGCCCATGCGCGACGAACACCTTGGGAATGCCGGTCTGCATGAACACCGACATGAAGCCGCCGGAAAACGCGATCACATGGCTGGCGATGTCGCCATTGGTAAGGCCCAGCGACAGCGCATAGCTGGCGCCATCCGAGAATCCGGCAAAGGCCAGCCGCTGCGGATCGATCCGGTAGCGCGATGTCACCGTGCCCAGGGCCTGGTGCAGCCGCTGCAGGTCCGGCCCGTTGCCGCCGATGACGATGTCCCAGGTCGGATAGAGCGAATGCGGCGCCAGCACCAGGAAGCGGTGCCGCTGCGCATGGGCTTCGAGATGCGGGAGGACTTTTTCGGGGAAGCCGCCGGCGCCGTGGAACATGACCATCAGGGGCACCGGCGCCTGGGCTGGCAGTCCGTCCGGGACGAACAGCACGGCATCGCGTTCCTCGACTACGCCAAGCCGGTGCCGGCCGGCGGGCAGCGGCCCGGCATGCGGCGTCGCGGCGGCAAAGGACATGCGGCCGAACAGGGACGGGTCGAGCATGGCGTCTCCGGCGGGCGGCTTCGTGGCCGCGCACTGATATGGTGATATTTTGTATATTACATACAAACATCGCTCGGCGCTAGCCGATCGCCGCAGGGCACACAGGGATCGATGCCCTACGCTTCCCGCGCCACCCGCGCCTGTATCGCAGCGGCAAGCTTCATCAGCGGCGCCGCCAGCGTGGCCTCGACCGCGGCAGGCTCCTGCGGCGTGGCGATGCTTACGTTCAGCACATGGACCGCATAGCCATCGAAGCGCATCGGTGCCGCGATGGCCACGACCTGAGGCTGCCATGACGCGACGCAGTAGCCCTTGTCATGCACCGAGGCCACCGCGGCCTCGATCTGCCGTCGCAGTTCACCCCAGCCCCGGCCGCGGTTCTTGTCCGCCAGGATCCGCATCATTGCGCTGAAGGCTTCGGGGGACAGCGTGGCAAGATGCGCGCGGCCGAGGGAGGTCAGCGCCATCGGGATGCGCTGTCCGCTCACCACCGTGCGCAGCGACTGGCGCCGGTTGTAGCGGAACGATTCCAGGTAGACCATCTCGTCGGCCTCGGCCACCGCCAGCCCGACATTGATGCGGTGCTGCATGGCGACCTCGACCATCATCGGCGTGGCCGCCTTGAGGACCTGCGAGCTGTCTCGCATCGCGTGCGCCATGCAGAGGACCGGCACACCCAGGCGGTAGGCGCGGGATGCCGGGATGTACTCGAGCATGCCGGTCTCGACCAGCGATTGCGTCAGGCGGCTGACCGTCGAGCGCGACAGCCCGGTACGCTCGGCGATCTCGCCATTGCCGAGCACGGAGGAGCCGGCACGGAAGGCTCGCAGCACGGCAATGCCACGTTCGAGCGAGCGGTTGGGCGTGGCCTTGCCCTTGCCGGGCTTGATCCGTTCGGTGTTGACGATGCTGTTTGCCATGACCCGGAGTTGCTGCTTGCCATCATACGGTTGGAAGGCGGCATCCAGCGCCCGGCGCGACTGTGCGTGCCGGCGGCCTGCCGCATCGCAGGCACCGTAGCATATCCGCGCAGCTTGTCCTGTCCACTAGCCAAACAGCGTGACCGCCGGCGCCGTCTCGACGCTCCAGATCTGCTGCGCCAGCCGGCGCGCGCCATCTGCGCCGATCACCGGCGACGCCAGTTCCATCAGCTTGCCGTCGAGGTCGGCGTCGGTCAACGGATCCTCCGGATCGCCCTTGCGGTTGGGCTGCAGGTAGTCCGCCGTGGCTCCGTCCGCGGTTTCGAACTCGATCCTTGCCGCGCGCTTGCCAGGAAACCAGCCGTCGATGACGGGGTCGACCTCGACCGTCATGCAGTCCATCAGCCGGCGCGTCTCGCGGTCCCGCAACCGTTCCGGTGTATAAGCCGACAGTCGCACGCTGCCATGCACCAGCGCGGCGGCGACGATGAACCTGAGGCTGAACCTGGCTTCGTTTTCGTTCCGGGGATCCAGATAGCAGGCGATATCCAGCGCCGGACGATAGGTGGCGACGCGGATGCGGCGGATCTGGGCGGTTTCGATGCCGAGCTGCGCTTTCAGCGCCAGCGCGCCGTCGATGGCCGCGAAGGTATGGCCGCAGCCAATGTGGTTCTTGAAGGTCAGCCGGCAAATATGGAAGTCCTGCCCGAGCGTCGAGGCCAGCCCGTTCCAGTCGGGGCCATCCGACATCGCCCGCCCCATGCCGGTCTCACCGTCGAGCACATCGAGCGAACCGGTGATGCCGGCAACGGCGGCGCGGGCGGCAAGCAGCCCGCCCTCCGCGGCGCGGCCCGCGTGCAGCGGCTTGGACATCGAGTCCATGCGGAACGCCTGCTGCAGTCCGGCGGCAAAGGTCGCCGCGGTGGCCAGCGCATGGGCCAGCTGCGCCTCGCTTGCGCCATAAAGGAAGGCCGCAGCCGCCGCCGCGCCGAAGGTGCCGACGGTGGCGGTGCTGTGCCAGAAGCGATAGTGGGCCCGGCCCAGCACCACGCCGATGCGCGTCGATACCTCGTAGCCCACCACGATGGCCTTGAGCAGCGTCTCGCCGCTGGCGCCCACGTCCTGCGCGGCTGCCATGGCGGCGGCGATGGTCGCTGCACCGGGGTGATACATCGCGTCACGGAAACTGTCGTCGATCTCCGCCGCGTGGGCGGCAGCGCCATTGAGCAGCGCCGCGGCTCGCGCGGTGGCGCGTTTCCTCATCGGCAGCATGGCGTTGCCGCGGCCAAGCTCTTCTGCCAGCACGCCCTGCAGGCGCTGGACCGGGTCGGTGCCGATGCCGGGGAACAGTGCCGCGTGCCAGTCGACCAGCGCGCGCTTCGCATGATGCAGCACCTCGGGGGCTAGCGGCCCTGCCTTGATCGTACTGAAGAAGGGCCCGAAGGCTTCGGTTGCGTGCAAGATGGATTCTCCTCAGCCGGCCTGCGCCGGCATGCCTGCGGATTGCTGCAGCCAGGGCTGCAGCAGTGCGTTGACTTGCGCATGGGCCTCGTACTGGACCCAATGCCCGGCGCCGGGCACCACGCTGACACGGACCTGCGGTGCATCGGCCGATGCACCGCGCGAGTCGCGGGCGATCGCGGCAAGCGCTTCCGGCGACATGGTGACATCGGCTTCGCCCCAGATCATCCATACCGGGCCGGGAAAGCGCGCCAGCGCCTGCTGCAATCCGCCCGCGCGCGAGATCGACTTGCTGTGGAAGCGCGTCGCGCGACAGGCCCGCGTGTGGATGGTCACCGCTTCGCTGTCGATGGCGGCGGGGTCGTTGATCATGAAGGCTGCCAGGTTGTGGCGCATGGCCTCTGCAAGCGCCTGCGGATCCGGACAGCGGCGCCAGTCGCGCAACTCCCGCGCCATCCGGCGCGGACCGCCGTGGCCTGCCGGCCCGAGCAACGCCAGCCGGCCGACTTCGGCATCGCCAGTGCCATCGCCGGTGGCGAGATGCGCCGCCACCAGCGCGCCGAAGGAAAATCCCACCACGTCGATACGGCCAAGCGACAGCTGCGCCAGCGACCGGGCCAGCACCTCGACCAGTCCCGGCAGGTCGGCGCGCGGCGCCGCACCCGATTCGCCAAAGCCTGGCATGTCCGGCACCAGCAGCCGGCGGGTGCGGGACCACGGCCCGATATTGCGCGCCCAGTGCTGCCAGTTGCCATGGCCGCCATGCAGCAGCACGGTTGCCGGGCCTTCGCCAAAGCTGCGCCAGACGACGTCGCAGCCATCGACCGAAGTCACCAGCACATCCTTGCGCGCGCTGCACATGTCCGTACCCGTCAATGCTTGTCGTCGCCGGCCAGCACCGCCACGCCGTCGGCGGCCACCACGCCCTGCCCTGCGGGCAGCACGAAGACGGGATTGATCTCCGCCTCGACCAGCTGCTCGCCCAGCGTGGCGACCATGCGCGAGAACGCGACGATGGCATCGGCCAGCGCCTCCACATCGGCCTGCGGGCGGCCACGGAAGCCCTGCAGCAGCGGTGCGGTCGTCAGGCGCCCGATCATCGCCAGCGCAGCCTGCCGAGTCAATCCACGCGCGCCCGGCAGCAGCCGCAAGGTGGTATCGCCGAACAGCTCGGCGGTCACGCCGCCCATGCCGAGCAGGATCGCGGTGCCGAGCGCGTCGCGGTGCATGCCTAGAATCACTTCGACGCCGCCCTTGACCATTTCCTGCACCAGGAAGCGCCGCGGCGCGATTCCCGTGGCCGCCTGCACATCGCCTGCCATCCTCGTCAGCCGGCTCGCCACCTCCGCCGGTGCGACATTGACGGCCACGCCGCCGACATCGCTCTTGTGCGTGATCTCGGCCGACAGGATCTTCAACACGACATTGCCGCCGAAAGCCTGTGCCGCCGCCGTGGCCTCGTCGCCATCGGCCACCACCACTTCCCTTGCGACCGGCACGCCGAAGCCGGCAAACAGGCGCTTGGCCGCGGCCTCGTCGAGCGAGCCGGTGCCATAGGCCGCGAGGTCGGGCAACGGCAGCGTGGGCGTGCCCGCATCGTCGACCCCGCCGAGCCTCCCCGCGCGCAGCATCGCGTCGATCGCCACCGTACACGCCTCCGGTGCCGAAAACGCCGGCACGCCACGACGGTTGAGCAGCGATGTCACTTCCGGCGCATGCGGGCTCACGTACGCGATCACCGGCTTGTCGCTGCCGGGCAGGCAGTCCCGGATGGCATTGGCCATCAGGTCCGGCATGGCCAGGCTGGACGAGCCCACGATCACCGCCACCGCGTCATAGCTCGGGCTGTCGAGCAGGATGCGGATCGCGGCGCGCAACAGCTCGGGCTGCAGGCCGGCGAGGGTCACATCGATCGGATTGCGGTCGAGCGCCGCGTGCTCGCCCTGCTGCAGCGCGCGCAGCTTTGCCGCGGTGGCTTCGTCCGGTGCCGGTGTCTCGAAGCCGGCCACGCCCAGGCTGTCGGAGACCAGCGTGCCGGCGCCGCCGGTCGAGGTCAGGATCGCGACACGGTTGCCGCGCAGCTTGCGCCCGGTCGCCAGTGCGACGGGCATGTCGAGCAGATCGGCGAAGGTCTGCGCGCGCATCACGCCAACTTGTTCGAACAGCGCGTCATACATGCGGTCCGCACCGGCCAGCGCACCGGTATGCGACACCGCGGCGCGCGCGCCGCTTTCGGAGCGGCCGATCTTGAACGCCACCACCGGCTTGCCCGCGCGCGCCGCCTTCAGCGCGGCGCGGCGGAAGGCTTCCGGGTTGCGCACGCTCTCGACATACAGCGCGATCACGCGGGTGGCCTCGTCATCGGCGAGGTAGTCGATAAAGTCGGCCAGATCCAGGTCGACCTCATTGCTGGTCGACACCAGCTTGGACAGGCCGATGCCGCGCGCCGCGGCACGCGACAGCAAGGCGCCGAGGATGCCTCCGCTTTGCGACACCACGCCGATGCTACCGGCCGGGAACTGGTCCATCTCCAGCGCGCCGCTGGCCGACAGCGGGATGTTGTCGGTCAGGTTGACCAGGCCGATGGTATTGGGCCCGAGCAGGCGCATGCCGCCGGCCGCCTCGATCAGCTGGGCCTGGCGCCGCGCGCCCTCGGCGCCGGTCTCGGTATAGCCGCTCGCCAGCACGATCGCCGCGCCCGCGCCGCGCGCCGCCAGGTCGCGCACCGCGAGGTGGGCCCGTTCAGCGCCCAGCAGCACGATGCCGACGTCCGGCACTTCGGGGAGCGAGGCAATGTCGGGATAGCAGCGCAGCCCGTCGATCGACTCGACCTTGGGGTTGACCGGGTAGATCGCCCCGCTGAAGCCGTGCTTGCGCAGGTAGGAAACCGGGCGGCCGGCGGTCTTGGCGGGATCGGCGGAAGCGCCGATCACGGCAACGCTGCGCGGCGTGACAAGTCGTTGGATCGCATTCATGGTGTCAGGCTCGGGCCGCGCTCTGGTTCAGGAAAGCCAGCACGGATTCGCGGTGCGCCGTGCTGGTATAGCAGATGCCCTGCGCTTGGCTGCCCTGGGCAAAGACCTGGTCGGCAGGCAGTTCGAACGACTGGTTCATGATGCTCTTGCCGAGCGCGATCGCGGTGGCCGAGCCCCGGCTCAGCTCCGCCGCCCAGGCCAGCGCATCGCCAATCAGCGCGTCGGGCTCGCTAAGGCGGTCGGCAATGCCAAGCGCCTTGGCCTCCTGCGCCTCCACCTTGCGGCCCGTGAAGACCAGTTCCTTGGCGGTCGACAGCCCCACGCGGCGCGGCAGGAAGTACATGCCACCACCGTCCGGGATCAGGCCCCGATGGATATAGGACCACGAGAACGACGCCGCCTCGGACGCCAGCACGAAATCGCAGCAAAGCGCGGTATCGGCACCGAGCCCCGCCGCGGCACCGTTGACCGCGGCGATGGTCGGCTTGGGCATGGTGTGGAGCAGCTTGACGGTGTGATGGACGCGCTGCTGGCGGCTCCAGCCATTGAAGCCTACCTCGCCCTGCGGCGCCTCCATGCGGCGCTGCATGCCGGCGACGTCGCCGCCGGCGCAGAAGCCCTTGCCGTTGCCGGTAAGCACCAGCGCGCGGATGGCCCGGTCCGCCGCCACGCGCTCGAGCGCGTCGATGAACTCCGAGCGCATGTCGTCGCTGATGGCATTGCGCTTGTCGGGGCGGTTGAAGGCAAGCAGCGCGATGCCGGCTTCGATCTTCAGTTCAATCAGGGAATAGTTGTTCATGGTCGTGTCGGTTCGGTGTGTGCAATCGGTTCCGCACTAGTGCCGCGTTCAGTCGGCGGTGATGTTGGCTTCCTGGATCACCTTGCTCCAGCGCACGCTCTCGGCCTTGACGTAGCGGCCGAACTCGTCCGGCGTGCCGCCACCGATGGCAAGCCCCTCCTGCTCGGCGCGCTTGCGGAACGCCTCGGTATGCACGGCTTTCCTGGCCGCGGCGTTCAACCGCGTGATCACCGCGGGCGGCGTGCCCGCGGGCACGAACAGGCCATACCAGCTATCCGCCGCGTAGTTCGGCACACCGCTTTCCGCGATCGTCGGCACCTGGCTCAATGCCGGCGCCTGCGAGCGCTGCGCGGTCGTCACCGCCACCGCGCGCAGCTTGCCGCTGTGCAGGTGCGGTGCGACCGCTGCGGCGGTGGCGAACATCACATCGACCTGCCCGCCAAGCAGGTCAGTGATCGCCGGGCCGGCGCCACGGTAAGGAATGTGGTTCATCTCGACCCTGGCCATCTTCTTGAACAACTCGCCGGCCAGGTGCGCCGAGGTGCCGGGGCCTTGCGAGGCATAGTTCAGCTTGCCCGGACTGGCCTTGGCAGCCTTGACCAGGTCCTGCACGTTCTTGATGGGGCTATCCGGCTTCACCACCAGCACGTTGGGCGAGCGGCCCACCAGCATCACCGGCGCGAACGCCTTCTCCGTATCGAACGGCAGCTTCTTGTGCAGGCTGGGGTTGACCGCGTGCGCCATGGTCGCCATCACCAGCGTGTAGCCGTCGGGCGGACTCTTGGCCACCGCATCGGTGCCGATGATGGTGCCGCCGCCGGGCTTGTTCTCGACGACGACGGGCTGGCCCAGCTCCTCGCCCATGGTGACGCCCATCGCCCGCGCCACCAGGTCCGTGCCGCCGCCGGCGGCGAACGGCACCACCAGGCGGATGGGCTTGTCGGGGAAGGCGGCGAGTGCGGGCAAGGGCGCGGCCGCGGCGATGAGGGATGGGATGGCTGCCGTGGCAAGCCAGCGGAAGAGCCCGGTACGGGACGGGTGCATGCTGTGTCTCCTGGAACAAGTCGGAACGCCGCAAGCATCGGACTGCATGCAACGGGCGCGTTTCTTTGTTACAGGGAGCTTAGGCTGTGGCGGGCGGTTGCACAGCCCTGCAATTCCATTGCATGGAATTGTTGTTGCATTCGCATGCGGCAGGACGAAGACAGCTTGCGCACGCTGATGCCAGTGGGACGAATCAGGTTGTTCGACCGGATTTACCTCGCACCCCGGTCGGCGGGGATCCCATTTTCACCGTCGAAGATTACCGGCGACTCCCGCCTTGCCACTGTCTGTCTCGTCCGCAACCAGGTTGCGGTCAGCGACCAGCCTGCTCCAGCGAGCCAGTTCCTGTCGAATAAACCCTTGGAAATCCGCAGGGCCCGCGTGCACGACCTTGAAACCGTAACCTGAAAGTACCTCGTTCTTCGACAAATCGGACAGGACATGCTTCACCGCCAGATCGAGTTTCTCGATTCTTTCCCGCGCGGTGCCCTTGGGAGCCAGAACGCCATACCACCCGGTGACCAGCATGTTCCGCAACCCTGCCTCCGCAAAGGTGGGCGTCTCGGGCGCGATTGGCAGACGCGTGTCGTTCGCAATCGCCAGTGCCCGCAACTTCCCGGATTTGACGTGCCTGAGACTATCGGCGCCCGCGAACACCGCGTCCACGTCACCGCTGATCGCTGCCATGACCGCCTGGACGCCGCCGTGGTACGGCACATGGGTCACTCGAATCGAGGCGGATTGCGAGAGCAACTCAATGGCGAGATGGCTGGTATTTCCGTATCCGGACGATGCCACGGTCACCGGGCGGGACTTCGCGCGCACGATCAGGTCGGATACAGAAGTGATTTCCGAAGTGGCGCCCACATACAGAACCAATGGTTGCTTTGCCAGCAGAGAAACCGGCTGGAAATCACTGACTGGGTCGTAGCCGGCCGACCGGCTCACGAGTGGCCCGATGGCGTAGGCAGCCAGGGCGAGCACGAGGGTATAGCCATCGTTCCTGGCGCGTTGTACATGGCGCAAGGCGATCTGTCCGCCCGCGCCTGGCTTGTATTGAAGCACCACAGGCACGCCCAGCGCGGTCTGCAGTCCGTCGCCGAGCGGGCGCGCCATCAGATCCGCCGGCCCTCCCGGAGGATAAGGCACGACGATGGTGATGGGTTGGTCCGGGTAGCCGGCCCACGCTGGCTGGGCCGACGCGATCGTTCCTGCCACCACGAACCATGCGCCGGATCGCATTATTGCTGCGAGTGTTTGCACAATCAAAAAAGGTGAGAAATTAAGCCATTGTCGCAAGGCAGGTATTTAAGTATTTACTAAGGGAGTCACAAAAGACTGACATGCGATCAGTCCAACACCGCAGGGGCACATCAGCGGCTGTCGATTATGTGTCGACATGGGCGATTTGGTAAGATGCGGCCTCCCGGCGGCGCCTGCAAGCTAGCCGTTTTTTTGCACATTGGTCCCGAAAACGGTGCTTTCCATGTTTTTTCCGCAGGCGGGCGTACGCCTAGGCTTTGATTCCACATGGGAGGCAGGCGACCGGCTGTTCGGGCGCGGCTGGCTGATGCAGGATGATGATTCCAAGGTGTCCGTGCTCGGTGTCTGGCCTGCCAACGATCCCTCCTACCCGGCCGCGCTTGACCGGCTCGGTCACGAATATGCGCTTCGTGACACCATCGATGCGACCTGGGCCGCCCGCCCGCTAAGGCTCCTGTGCGAGCGCGACACGGCAGTGCTGCTGCTCGATGATCCCGGCGGTGAGCCACTCGCCCACCTGGTGGGTGGGCCGATGGACCCGGCGATGTTTCTCGACATTGCCGTGGCGGTAACCATGGCGGTCAGCCATCTCCACCAGCGCGGCCTGATCCACAAGGATTTGAAGCCCGCCCATGTTTTGGTGGCGCCGGACCGGCGCCAGGTCTGGTTGACGGGCTTCGGCATCGCGTCGCGAGTGCCGCGCGGCGCCCAGGCACGTGCGGACATCAGTGACATCTCCGGTACGCTGCCCTATATGGCGCCAGAACAGACGGGCCGGATGAATCGCGCTATCGACGCACGCAGCGACCTGTATGCCCTGGGTGTTACCTTTTACCAGATGCTCACTGGTGTGCTGCCCTTCGTCGCCAGTGAACCCCTGGACTGGGTTCATGCACACCTGGCGCGGTCGCCGAGGCCGCCGGCAGAACGCAACGCCGCCGTGCCCGGGATGCTGTCGGCACTTGTCATGAAGCTGCTGGCGAAAGCTCCCGAGGAACGCTACCAGACGGCCGCAGACCTGGTGCGCGACCTGCAGCACTGCCGCCGCGCGTTGTCGGCGCAGGGGCAGATTGCAGCCTTCGAACTGGGGCAGCGCGATCTTTCAGAGGTCTGGGTCATGCCCGACCGACTCTATGGCCGCGAGCAAGCCATGGCGACGCTGGTGGAAGCGTACGAGCGCGTGGCCTCCACCGGGCGCAGCGAAATCGTGATGGTTTCCGGCCATTCTGGCGTAGGCAAGACCTCGCTGATGCGGTCGTTTGCTGGCGCGGTTGCCGGGCGCGGCGGGATCCATGCCGCCGGCAAGGCCGACGCGCCGGGTGACGTAGCGGCAGAGGCGCCCGTCGATGCGGGCGTACGGCTGCCCTATGCAACGCTCGCGCGAGCCCTCAGCGGCCTGTTGCGAATCGGACTGGCAGATCACGCGGCCGACATGGCTCCCTGGCGCACCGTCATTGCGCAGGCGCTGGGACCGAACGCCGGTGCGCTGGTGCCCTTGCTGCCCGAACTTAAGACGCTGCTCGGTCCGGTACCGTGGATGCACGAAACGCCGTCGCGCGAAACCGGGCCGCAAGTGCGGCTTGCGCTGCGCAACCTCGTGGCCGCTCTCGCGAGAACCGCGCGGCCGCTGACGCTGTGCCTCGACGACATCCAGTGGCTCGACGACGAAAGTGTCACGCTGCTGCACCAGATGCTGACTGATCCGGGCACGCCAGACCTGCTGGTGGTCTGCACCTGTCGCAGCCACGAAGGCGCAGACGACCAGAGCGCGATCCACGGTGTCGATGCGTTACGCGCAGACGGCGCCGCCGTGGTCCATGTCGAGCTGGGTTGTCTTGGCGAATCCGATCTGCGGCAGCTCGTCGCCGACGCGCTCCATTGCAATACCGACGCGAGTGCGCCGCTTGCGCGACTGGTGATGGAGAAGACGGCAGGCAATGCGTTCTTCGCCACGCAGTTCATCAGTGAGCTGTCTCGCGAGGGGTTGCTGCACTTCGATCACGGCGCGGCACGCTGGACCTGGGACCTCGACCAGCTCGCCGCAAAGGCGCTGACCGACAACGTGGTAGCGCTGATGGTGGGACGGATCGACCGGCTGGCGGCCGGCACGCGATCGGCGCTGGCCCTGCTTGCCTGCCTTGGCAACGACACCACGGTCGACACGCTGGCGCGCGGGTGGACCGGCGACGCCCGCGAACTGGAGCCCGCGATCCGGGAAGCCGTGCACGCGGGGCTGGTCTCGTGCAGGGAGAACGTGCTGCGCTTCTCCCACGATCGCGTGCGCGAAGCGGCCTATTCGCGCATCGCCGAGCCAGCGCGGCAGGCATTCCACTTGCGTGTCGGCCGGCTGCTGCTCGAGCGCACGCCGTCCGACGAGATCGAGGCGAACGTCTTTACCATCGTCGGACAGTTGAATCGCGCGACCGAGAACCTCGAGGCGCAGGAAGAGCGCGACAGGCTCGCGGAACTCAACCTGGCTGCCGCCTTGCGCGCCAAGTCCGCATGCGCCAACACCGCGGCGCTGCACTATCTGTCGATCGGACTCGCGCTGCTGGGCGATCACGGCTTCGCGCGGCACCAGGCCCTCGCCTTCGCCTTGACGCTGCACATGGCGGAATGCGAGTTTCTCACCGGGGATTCGGCGCGCGCCGAGCATCGTTTGGAGTCACTGGCCGCGCGGACCTCGTCGATCACCGCGCTGGCAGTCCTCACGCAACTCCAGCTGGGCCTTCTGATGACCGGCGGGCGCCGTGCCGAAGCGGTCACGGTCGGGCTGGCCTACCTTCAGCGTGCCGGGGTCGAATGGGCATCGCATCCGACTGCTACGGCATTGGCGCACGAGGAGGCGCTGTTCGCTCGCCACCTCGGCAAGCGCGAGATCGCCGAACTGGCTTCGCTGCCCCCGATGACGGACCACGGTGCGCTCGCGACGATGCGGGTGCTGATTGCGCTGGTGCAGCCAGCCTGGTACACCGACGATCTGTTGCGCCGGCTTGTGGTGCTACGCATGGTCAACCTGAGCCTGGCGCATGGCAACAGCGACGAATCGGCGCTGGCCTATGCATGGGTAGCCATGCTGCACGTGGCCGCCTCCACCGATGAGCCGGCCGGCGTCGCATTCGAGCGGCTGTCGATCGAGGTTGCGGAACGGCGGGGCATCGATCGGATACGCGCACGCGTATATCAAGTCGTCGGCGGGAATCTTCAGCACTGGTCCAAGCCGCTGCGCGTCGCGCGCGGCCTCGTGCGCCAGGCATTGGCGTTGACGCAGCAGATCGGCGACCTCACCTATGCCGCCTACATCCGCAGCAACCTGATGACGCATGCGCTGGCGATCGGAGATCCGCTCGGCAGCGTGCAACGCGATGCGGACTCGGGCAGCGTTTTCGCATGGGGGCCGCGCTTCACGCTGGTAGCAGACCGCCTTGCGCCCCAACGCCAGCTCGTCCGTACGCTGCGCGGATTGACGCCGGTCTTCGGCCGCTTCGACGCCAAGGATTTCAGCGAAGCCGCATTCGAAGCCCGGTTGCGCGGCGACGTGGGCCTGCTGCTGGTGTCATGCTGGTACTGGATCCGCAAGCTTCAGGCTCGCTATCTGGCTGGCGCCGGGGCCGAGGCACTGGATGCGGCCGAGCAGGCGCGCCCGCTCCTGTGGACCTCGCCGGCTTATTTCGAGCAGGCCGAGTACCATTTTTACGCGGCGCTGGCCCGCGCGGCCTGCTGCAATCCGGCCGTCGAAGGTGAACTCACCGCGCACCTTCCCGCCCTGGCCGGGCACCACTGGCAGTTGGCGCAATGGGCACGGCGCTGTCCGGCGACGTTTGCGCACCGGGCCACGCTGGTGCAGGCGGAGATTGCCCGGCTCGAAGGACGCGACATCGACGCGATGCGCGGCTACGAGTCGGCTATCGCCTCGGCACGCGAAAGCGACCTGATCCACATTCAGGCGCTGGCAAACGAACTGGCGGCGCGCTTTTATCTGGATCGCCGGCTCGATAACGTCGCGCTGGTGTACTTGCGCCAGGCGCGTCACGGTTACATGCGCTGGGGTGCAGACGCCAAGGTCTGGCAGCTCGATATGCAATATCCCGCGCTGGCAGCCGAGGCGGGAGCCGCCCTTGCCTCAACGCCGTCGATGGGCACGATCGGCGCGCCGCTCCAGCATCTGGACCTGGCCACGGTGATCGCGATTTCGGAGGCGATTTCAGGCGAGAGCGGGCTGGAACCGCTGCTGGCGACGCTGATCCGCACCGCCATCGAACAGGCCGGCGCGACCCGTGGCCTGGTTATCTTGCCCGACGGCGCCGAACATTACGTGGCAGCCGAGGCTGCCGTGCGGGAGGAAACGGTCATGGTGACATTGTCCGTGCGGCCGCTCGATGCGGCCGATATGCCGTTGGCGATGATCGAGCACGTGCTGGATTCTCGCGAGCACGTGGTCATGAACGATGGATCCGCCAGCGGGGCCTTTTCCGCCGACCCCTTTGTTTGCCGACGCCGGGCACGTTCGATGCTGTGCCTGCCGCTGCTGAATCAAGGCAGGCTGACCGGCGTGCTTTATCTTGAGAACGCACTTGCGCCAGGTGTGTTCGTTCCGGCACGGATCGAGGTGATCAAGCTGCTGGCGTTCCAGGCGGCCAGTGCCATCGAGAACAGCCGGCTTTCCGAGCACCGGCGGCGCGCAGATGAATCTCTGCGTCAGGCCCATGCAGAGCTGGCTCACGCCAGCCGCGTCACGACACTCAACGCCCTGACAGCGTCAATCGCCCATGAGGTGAGCCAGCCAATCGCGGCATTGACCATCGAGGCACGCGCCGCGCTGCGGTGGCTCAATCGCAAGCAACCGGTCGTCGAACAGGCGGTCGCAGCCCTGGACGCGATTGTCGAGCAAGGGGAACGTGCTGGCAGCGTTATCGCGGGCATGCGCGCGATGCTGCGCAAAGCCGGGCCGCAAGCGCAGCGCATCAATCTCAACGAGATGATCGCCGAGACGCTGCCGCTCTTTGCCGGCGAACTGGATCGCACCCAGGTCATCCTGAAAACGGAACTGCTGCCCGCGCTACCCCTGGTGTGGGCTGACAAGATCCAGCTGCAGCAAGTGTTGCTGAATCTGGTGATCAATGCCGTCGAGGCAATGCGCGAGATCCTCGAGCATTCACGCGAACTCACTGTACGCACCGCAGTCAGCCCGGCGCGTGAAGTTGTGGTCACGGTGCACGACGTCGGTGTCGGCCTGCCTGCCGATACGGAGCAGGTTTTCCAGCCTTTCTACACGACCAAGGCCGAAGGCCTGGGCATGGGCCTGTCGATCTGTCGCGCCATCCTCGAGGCGCACGGCGGGCGCCTGCACGCGTGGCCGAACCGGCCACGGGGCGCCGTATTCGAGTTCACATTGCAGGCCACCGAAACCGCGCCCGAAGGGAACTGCGGCGTTCCATCGTAATGGAAGGGGGAGGGTGTGCGGAACCTGATTTGCATTGGCCACCCTTGCCAGCCCCGTCCTATACTCCGCATCACACCCTTCACCCAAACCCAAACCATGGATTACACCCCCGGCATCAGCCACCTCGCCAGCCTGCTCGCCGATCCCGGCCGTGCCGCCATGCTATGGGCGCTGATGGACGGCAGCGCCCGGCCCGCCGGCGAGCTGGCGTTGATCGCCGGCCTGTCGGCATCTTCCACCAGCGGGCACCTGGCGCGCTTGTCCGAAGGCGGCCTGCTGGTGGCGGAAACGCGCGGGCGCAACCGCTATTACCGGCTGGCGGCGCCGGAGATCGGCGTGGCGATCGAGGCGCTGGCGTCGGCGTCGCTGGCGAGCCAGCCGCCGCGGCTGCGCGCGGTGCCGGTGTCGCGCACGGCGCCGCCGGCGCTGCGCCAGGCGCGCACCTGCTATGACCACCTGGCGGGCGAGCTGGCGGTGGGGCTGTTCGAGCGCATGACGCAGTCGCGCTGGCTGATGCTGGAGGGGGCGCGCGTCGAGCTCAGCGGCGATGGCGCGCAGGCGCTGGCACGGCTGGGCGTGGATGTGGATGCGGCGCGCCGCAAGCGGCGGCAGTTTGCCTGCACCTGTCCGGACTGGAGCGAGCGCAAGCCGCACCTGGGCGGCGCGCTGGGCGCGGCGCTGCTGGGCAGCCTGCTGGCGCGAGGCTGGGTCGAGCCCACGCGCACCTCGCGCGCGCTGCGGGTGACACCGGCGGGCCAACGCGAGATCATCCGCATCGCGGCCTAGCGCGCCGCGGCAACAGGAGAACAAAGATGGCCACACCGCTGGACGACGACACGCAGGGCGCGATCGCGCGTTTCTTCGCCCTGATCAACCTTGGCGACAGCGCCCAGACCTCGGCCCAGATGGCGATGTTCGAGGATGCCCTGCTCGATGCCGAGGACGACGACACCGAGGGGCCGGAACTGCTGTGGGTGATCCGCGAGGTGATCGACTGGCAGTCCGGGTTCTTTGTCGACTGGAAGGACGCGCAGTCCTTTATCGGCTGCCTGACCCAGCTGTGCGAGCGCATGGACCTGGAGCTCGACTGGGGCACCGACGACCCCGAGGACGAAGCCTTTTTGGAGGGCACCAGCGTGCCGGAACTGATGGAGCTGGTACACAACCAGCTGCGCGTGGCCGGCTATACGCTGTGGAACTGGGATACCGGCGGCGATGCCTACGCCGGCTGGATCACGCGCAGCGAGGATGACGAAGAGATGCTGGACCTGGCAGAGATCCTGCGCTTCGAGGTGAGGCCGGCGGACCAGCCTTATTGAACGCCGGCCGGTGGGGTCACCGGCCCCGCGGCCCCACGGCCGCGCTCGGGCCCGGCTATGCGCCTAGTCGAACAGGATCACCGAGCGCGCCAGTTCGCCGCGGCGCAGTTCGTCGAAGGCGTCGTTGATGCGGTCCAGCGGCAGCCGCTGCGCGATCAGCGCGTCCAGGTGCAGGCGGCCCGCCATGTAGAAATCGACCATGCGCGGCATGTCCACCGGGAAGCGGTTGGAGCCCATCAGCGAGCCCTGGATGCGCTTCTCGCCCAGGAAATCGCTGCCCTTCAGCTCGATCTTGACGCCCGGCGCGATCATGCCGATGACCGTGGCGGTACCGCCGCGGCGCAGCATGGCAAAGGCCTGTTCGGTGGTTTCCTTCAGGCCGATAGCCTCGAAGGCATGGTGCACGCCGCCGCCGGTGAGCGCGCGCACCGCGTCCGGCACATTGCCCTCGCTGGCGTCGACCACGTCGGTTGCGCCGAACTTGCGGGCAAGCTCGAGCTTGCCGGGAACCCGGTCGATGGCGATGATGCGGCCCGCGCCGGCGATGGCGGCGCTGTTGACCGTGGCCAGCCCGATGCCGCCGCAGCCGATCACGGCGACGGTCTCGCCCGGCTGCACCCTGGCGGTATGGATCACGGCGCCCATGCCGGTGGTCACCGCGCAGCCGATCAGCGCGGCGCGGTCCAGCGGCATGTCGCGCCGGATCGCCACCAGCGCGTGCTCATGGATCAGCATCTGCTCGGCGAAGGCCGACAGGTTCAGGAACTGGTGCATGGCGTTGCCATGGGCGCCTTGCAGCCGCGGTTCCTCCTCCTCGCGGCGTCTGGTATCGGGCTCGGTGCATAGCGACAGGTGGCCGGTCAGGCAATGCTCGCAATGGCCGCAGTAGGCTGACAGGCAGGTGATCACGTGGTCGCCGGGCCTGACCGTGCGGACTTCCGCGCCGACCTGCTCGACCACGCCCGCGGCCTCGTGGCCCGGGATGGTGGGAACGGGATGCGGGTAGGCGCCGTCCACAAAGTGCAGGTCTGAATGGCACACGCCGACGGCGGCGGTGCGCACCAGCACTTCGCGCGGTCCGGGCTTGCCGATGGCCACGTCTTCGATCACCAGCGGCGTCCTGGGTTGATGCAGCACTGCAGCTTTCATGGGTTTTCCTCCGGAGGGAAGCTACGGTGCCGGAAAAAATACCCCCAAACAGAGGTTCAGGAAAGCCGCGGCCGACCTGCGGGGACCGCTTTAAAGCTCTTCCTTGATCGGGAGCACACGCAGCACGCCGATCCCCAGATGTTGCAGCGGGCCCATGCCGGGCTCGCGGTCGTAGACCACCAGCTGTCCCTTCTCGCGCGTGGTCCAGGTCAGGCGCGGATTGCCGCCGTCGCCATCGGTCTGCAGCCCGACGCGGTAGGCCATGTCGAGCAGGCCGTCCTCGGTGGACCGGGTCATGCGCTCGGCCAGCGTCGGACTGTCGAGCACCACGCCCATCTCGGTATTCAGCTTGGCCGAGCGCGGGTCCATATTGAGCGAGCCGATAAAGACCAGGCGCCGGTCGACGATGTAGTTCTTGGCGTGCAGGCTGGCCCGGCTGGACGACAGCCAGGCGCGCGAGCGCGAGCCGCGTGCTGCCTTGCCGCGGTTGGCCAGCTCGGCGTAGGCGCTGGGCTTGAGCTCGTACAGCTCCACGCCGGCGGCGACCAGCGCCCGGCGGTGCGGCGCGTAGCCCGCGTGCACCGGGCTGACGTCGGTGGCTGCGAACGAGTTGGTCAGGATGCGTACGCGGATGCCGCGCCGCGCCAGCGCGATCAGCCA
Source organism: Cupriavidus phytorum (assembly GCF_003254285.1). Classification (NCBI taxonomy): domain Bacteria; kingdom Pseudomonadati; phylum Pseudomonadota; class Betaproteobacteria; order Burkholderiales; family Burkholderiaceae; genus Cupriavidus; species Cupriavidus phytorum. The sequence goes on along the minus strand of NZ_QKZN01000001.1, from coordinate 13,189 downwards.
GGCCTCGCCGTCGTCGTCGGGCACGAAGTAGGGCGAGATCAGCAGCACCTCCTTCTGCGCGCTGCTGATCATCTTCTCCAGCCGGGCGGTGGCGTGACCCGGGTCGTCGTGGGTCTGGTGGGTGATCTTGGCCGCCTTGTCGGAGACCACCACGGCCTTGCCGTAGTAGCCGGGCATATGGCCGCTCTCGATCCCCTTGGCCAGGCCTGAATCCAGCAACTCCTGCACGTAGGGGCTGGCCACGGCCTGGTCGCCGCGCGCCTCCAGCCGCTTGCGCAGGCTACGCATTTCCACCGGTGCTTCCTTGCCGGCGGGGATCAGCGCCACCACGGGATAGGAAGACGCGTCGTTCCAGTATTCGTCGAACACCGCGGACACCTGCGGCACCGCCGGCCCTGCCACCAGCACGTCGAGATCGCTGAAGTCCATGTCGGTGCGCGCGGAGAAATACGCGTCGCCGACATTGCGCCCGCCCAGCAGCGTGATCTGGTTGTCCACCGTCATCGACTTGTTGTGCATGCGCCGGTCCAGACGGTTAAAGCTGACGAGCATTTCCAGCCAGCGCACGCTGCGGTTGGCAAACGGGTTGAACAGGCGCACTTCGATATTGGGATGCGAATCGATCGCCGACAGGACCTTGTCCAGACCGCCGGTATGCAGGTCGTCGAGCAGCATGCGCACGCGCACGCCGCGGTCGGCCGCGTCCAGGATGTCGCCCAGCACCGCCGCGCCGGTGCCGGTGGGCTCGAAGATATAGGTCTGCAGGTCCAGGCTGCGCTGCGCCGCGCGCGCCATCGCCAGCCGCGCGGCGAGCGCGTCGGGTCCGGACTGCAGCGGGTAGAACAGCGACTCGCCCGGGCGCTTGGCCAGGCGCGGCGCCAGTACCTTGCCGAGCGGCGTGTCGCTGGTATTGGCCGGGGCGGTCGACGGGGTGCGCTCCGCCTGCGCCGGCAGGCTGGCGCAGCCGCCCAGCACCGCGGTGCCGATCAGGCCGGCCAGCGCGATCGCGGCCAGCCGGGACGCGCGCCGGCACCAGCCGGCGCCGGCACGCGCCGCGGCGACCGGCCGCCGGGCGTCGAACGGAACCTCGCTGTGCGTCTGGAACATCCGTCAGTCTCCCTGCGCCGCTGAATGAAGGAACGGGGATGGGCTGGTGGCCGGGTCCTCGCACCGGCCGGCGTGCAGCGCCTGCTACCTCGCAAGATATACCCCGCGCGCCGGCCCCGGCAGCGGTGCCATTCCTGTCCGCGCCGGGAGTTTGTCCTACACCGCAACGTGCCAACGGGCGGGCCGGCGGGCAGGCCGACATTTGGCGGCGAGTGCGGCACTTGACGCAGGACGCCCATGCCCCGGCAGGCGGCAGCGGCTTTCCCTGCACAGCGATTTCTCTTATGATGCCGCCCAATATACCGGCCGGTAGCACCGGGAGGAGGCCCTGCGGCATGTGTCGCCGCCCGCGCGGCTGGCGGCCAGGCGCAGCTTGCGGCCGCCCGGCGATGCCGGCATAGTTGCGCGCCTTCGCGCCTTTTTGCGCCTCTTTGCGTCCCTTCGTGGCTTGTCCCGCACGGCGCGCGCCCAGACCGGATTCCGATGTCGACACAACCCTCCCAGCCTTCCTCCGCCGGCGCCTCCGCGCCCACGCTGCGCCGCACCCTGCGCGCCCGCCATCTCACCATGATCGCCATCGGCGGCTCGATCGGCACCGGACTGTTCGTGGCCTCGGGCGCCACCATCGCGCAGGCCGGGCCCGGCGGCGCGCTGGCCGCCTACATCCTGATCGGCGCGATGGTCTATTTCCTGATGACGAGCCTGGGCGAGCTGGCGGCCTATATGCCGGTATCGGGCTCGTTCGCCACCTATGGCGCGCGCTATGTCGACGAGGGCTTCGGCTTCGCGCTGGGCTGGAACTACTGGTACAACTGGGCGGTGACCATCGCGGTGGAGCTGGCCGCGGCGCAGCTGGTGATGCAGTACTGGTTCCCGGACACGCCAGGCGTGCTGTGGAGCGCGTTGTTCCTGGGCCTGATGTTCGCGCTCAATGCGATCTCGGTGCGCGGCTTCGGCGAGGCCGAATACTGGTGCGCGCTGGTCAAGGTGGTGACGGTGGTGGCCTTTATCGGCATCGGCACGCTGATGATCTTCGGCATCCTGCGCGGCGACATGGCGGCCAGCCACGGCCTGGCCAACCTGACCACCGGCGATGCGCCCTTCGTCGGCGGGCTGCCCGCGCTAATCGGCGTGGCCATGATTGCCGGCTTCTCGTTCCAGGGCACCGAGTTGATCGGCGTCGCCGCCGGCGAATCGGCCGATCCGGCCAAAAACATCCCGCGCGCCGTGCGCCAGGTGTTCTGGCGCATCTTGCTGTTCTATGTGCTGGCGATCCTGATCATCGGCATCCTGATTCCCTACACCGACCCAAGCCTGCTCAAAAGCGACGTGCAGACCGTGGGCGTAAGCCCGTTCACGCTGGTGTTCCGCCATGCGGGGCTGGCCTTTGCCGCCGGCGTGATGAACGCGGTGATCCTGACCGCGGTGCTGTCGGCCGGCAACTCCGGCATGTATGCATCGACCCGCATGCTGTACAACCTGGCCACCGAGGGCCGCGCGCCGCGCGTATTTGCGCGGCTGACACGCAACGGCGTGCCGCTGGTGGCGCTGCTCGCCACCACCGCGGTCGGCGCGCTGTGCTTTTTGACCTCGCTGTTCGAAAGCAAGTCGGTGTACCTGTGGCTGCTGAACCTGTCGGGCATGACCGGCTTCATTGCCTGGCTCGGCATCGCCGTCAGCCATTACCGCTTCCGCAAGGGCTTTGTCGCCCAGGGGCATGACCTGGAGCGCCTGCCCTATCGCTCGCCGTTCTTTCCCTACGGGCCGATCTTTGCCTTCGGGCTGTGCCTGGTCGTGACGCTGGGCCAGAACTACCAGGCCTTTACCAGCGGCAAGATCGACTGGGTCAGCGTGGCCGCCACCTATATCGGCATTCCGATCTTCCTGCTGATCTGGCTGGGCTACCGCATCGCGCGCAAGACGCGCTTCGTGCCCTATGCCGAGATGGAATTCCCCGCGCTGCCGGCCCGCGATGCCGCCGTAACGCGCTCCGCCGTGCCGGCGGCCGGTGAATAGGCGCCGATCCCGGGCGCCTGGCAATCCGCAGTCACAAGCAAAAAAGCACAACAACAAGGAGCATCGCTTTGAAGAAAGCAATCCGCATCAGCCTGCTGGCGCTTGGCGCCGGCATGGCCATGGGCCTGCCCGCGCACGCCGCGCCCACCCTGGTGGAATCGGTGCAGGGCTATACCCTGCAGCAGGACAAGGTCACCCGCTTCACCGGGCTGGTATTCGACCAGGGCAAGGTGCTGGCCACCGGCGACGCCACCGCCCTGCGCGCGCAGTTTCCGGACGCGCAGCGCATCGACGGCCAGGGCAAGACCCTGCTGCCGGGCCTGATCGATGCCCACGGCCACGTGTTCCGCCTGGGCTTCAAGACCACCGAGATCTCGCTGTCGGGCACGCGCACGCTGGCCGAGGCGCAGGGCATGATCCGCGCCTATGGCGACAAGAACCCGCAGCGCAAGTGGCTGCTGGGCTATGGCTGGAACCAGGTGAACTGGAAGCTGGGCCGCTTTCCGACCGCCGCCGAGCTCGACGCCGCGGTGTCGGACCGCCCGGTGCGGCTGGTGCGCGTCGATGGCCACGCCGCGTGGCTGAACACCAAGGCGCTGCAGGCCGCCGGCATCACGCGCGACACCAGGGATCCGGCCGGCGGGCGCATCGAGCGCGATGCCAGCGGCAACCCCACCGGCGTGCTGGTCGACAAGGCCATGGCGCTGGTCAACAACGTGATCCCGCCGTACAGCGACGACGACCGCCGCGCAGCGCTGGCCGCCGCGCTGGCGCACATGAACGCGCTCGGCCTGACCGCCGCGGGCGATGCCGGCGTGACCGCCGCCGAAGACCGCATCTACCGCGAGTTCGCCGACCAGGGCAAGCTGACCACCCGCATCTACGGCATGATCCGCGACACCGGCGACGACTTCAAGGCGCTGTCGGCCAAGGGACCGCTGTCGGGCTACGGCAACGACCGCTACTACCTGCGCGCGGTCAAGCTGTACGGCGACGGCGCGCTCGGCAGCCGCGGCGCGGCGCTAATGGCACCGTACTCGGACGACCACGTGCACAGCGGCCTGCTGTTCATGAGCGATGCCGCGATGCAGGCCGCGGTCAAGACCGCGATCAAGGCCGGCTACCAGGTCAACATCCACGCCATCGGCGACGCCACCAACCACCAGGTGCTGGACGCCATGGAAGCGGCGTACAAGGACGTGGGCGGGCGCGAGCTGCGCAACCGCGTCGAGCACGCACAGGTGATCGCGCTGCCGGACATCCCGCGCTTCAAGTCGCTCGACCTGATCGCGTCGATGCAGCCCACCCACGCGACCAGCGACATGAACATGGCCGAAGACCGCGTCGGCAAGGACCGCATCAAGGGCGCCTACGCCTGGCAGACGCTGCTCAGGCAAGGCACCGTGATCGCGGGCGGTTCGGACTTCCCGGTGGAATCGGCCAACCCGTTCTACGGCCTGCACGCGGCGGTCACCCGCACCGACCATGAAGGCCGCCCGATCAAGGGCTGGCATGCGGAGGAAGCCATGACCCTGCCGCAGGCCTTCCGCGCCTTCACGCTGGACGCGGCCTACGCCCAGCACCAGGAGAAGACGCTGGGCTCGCTCGAGCCGGGCAAGTGGGCCGACTTTATCCTGGTCGACCAGGACGTGTTCAAGGTCAAGCCTGCCGATATCTGGAAGACGCAGGTGCTGCAGACGTGGGTGGCCGGCGAGCGCGTGTACGCGAAGGACGGCAAGCGGTAATCACGCGGTAGTGCACCGGTGGCCTGCCCGTACGGGCAGGCTGCGGCGTGACAAGCGCGGCACCGTAAGGGTGCCGCATTTTTTTTTGGAGCGCCCCTCAGATCCACTGGTCGTTTTCGACCGTACGGTCGCCCGCCGGACCGTCGCCCGTGTTGACCACGCCGCGGGGCTCGATCAGCAGCAGCTTCACTTCCGCGTTGGCACGGGGCTTGTGCTCGACGCCCTTCGGCACCACCGCCATCTGGCCGGGCCGCAGCACGATCGAACCGTCGCCCGCGGGCCCCTGCCGGAAATCGATGTGCAACTCGCCTTCGAGGACGATGAAGGTTTCGTCGGTGTCGGCATGCCGGTGCCACTCGAACTCGCCTTCGACCTTCACCACCTTGAACTGGTAGTCGTTCATTTCCGCGACGACGCGCGGTTGCCAGTGTCCGTCGATTTGCGCGATCTTGCCGACCAGGTCAATGCTCTGGCACTGGCCGCGGCCGGCCGGTGCGCGGGAATGGCTGGCGGATTGGGACATGGTTCTCTCCGTTCAGAAGTTGACGGTTGAGGATACGCATGCGCATTGCAGCACGATGGTGTTGCCCGGCAAGCTGTCTCGCTGGCTGCGCCGATAGCTGAAACGCTGCACACCGGCAAGCGTGCGGCCGATCGCGTAAGTGTCGTGGCGATGCATCGCATACGCCTTGCCGTGAAACCACGCTTCGATACGCTCGACGCCAGCCATCGGCCTGGCGTGCCGCACCCAGTCGGAGCGAGGGAGGGGGGCTGGTCGGTTCATGGTGTAGGGCGAGGGTCGCTTGCGGGTCCGCGCTGCGGCACGGTCGTTGTGTGCGGTGCGAGGTCGCCTGGGCCATTGTCGCACGGCACATGGGGCGAGCCGGCAACGTCGATGCCCCTCCCCCGTCACCGCTTTGTCAGCAGTCCTGCCCCGTCCGAAAATACCGCCCTCACGGCAGCGGCGGCTTGGGCAGGCGCGTCTCGCCCGGCTCCAGCTTCATTTCGACATCGAGGCGGAAGCCGCCATTGCCGTCCGGCTCGAAATCGCGCAGCAGCGAGCCGACCGCACCGAACGCCGCGTCGCTGAAGGCATAAGGATCGAGCGCATCGAAGATCTGCGTGGTCAGCACCTTGTGCCCCGGCGCGATGGCGATGAAGTGCAGGTGTGCAGGACGCATGTGGTCGCGGTTCTGCAGCTTCAGCAGTTCGCCGCAGGGGCCGTCGATCGGCACGCCATAGCCCGACGGCCGCACGCTCTCGAACCAGAAGCGCCCTTCGGCGTCAGTCTCGAACACGGCACGCAGGTTCATGTCTTCCTGGTGTTCGTCCTGGTTCTCGTAGAGGCCGCTGGGCGCGGCCTGCCAGGTCTCGATGCGCGCGCCGGCAATCGGCGTGCCGTCGATCGACACCACGCGTCCCTGCACGAACAGCGGGTCGCCGGTGGTGTCAGGGGTGGCGATATGCGCGCCGTTGGGCCGCACCGGCTGGTTCGCGCGCCAGAACGGGCCGATCAGCGCGGGCTCGGTGCCGCCGGCGGCGAGCACGGCCTTGGCGTCCATCAGCAGCACCAGCGTGGCCAGCCCGAGGATATCCGCCAGCAGGATGCCCTCGTGCTTCTTGGGGCCGGTGGCCTGGCCGATGCGGATCATGAAGTCCAGGCCGGCGTGGAGTTCTTCATAGGTCAGCTGCACCTCCGACGCGAACGCGTGCGCGTGCCGGATCAGCGTATCGAGAATGGTGCGGGTACGCGCGTCGGCGGTGCCGGCATTGGCCTTGAGCACGGCTTCCAGCAGCGCCTCGGGGGTGGCGGGAATCGATTGGGAAGCCGCCGCGGAGGCGGCGCTTGCGCGGGCTACGGAAGCAGAAGTCATAGTGTGGTCAGCTCCTGGGGGAAGTGGGGATGGAGTCTGGCGCGGAGCGGGGCGTCGACGTGACGCCCCGCTGCATGCCGCAGGCGCCTGCTCGTTGACCACGCGTCCGGGTCGCCGTGGACGTCGTCAGCCTTCGGCTCGCGGCTGCGCCGGGTCCGACCCGCTTTCCTTGATGTAGCCGTCGTCGCCATAGACCAGGCCGGTGGACTCGGCCGCCTTGACCACGTCCGGGTGCCAGGCGATGCGGCCGCATTCCTCGTCGGTGCCACCCACCACGGAGTAGACCACCAGCGCGTGGTCGTTGGGGTTGCGGAAGCCACGCATCACGCCGATCGGGCAGGAGATCACGTCCCACTGGTTCAGCATCAGCGAATACTGGCCCTTCTCGCCCCAGATCACTTCCATCTGGCCATTCAGCGGGCAGAACACTTCCTCGGTCTTGTGCGCGTGCAGGCTGGCGCCCTGGCCGACCGGGATCTCGATGAAGGTCACGCCGAAGCGGTGGTTGCCGGGGATCGCGGGCTCGACGCCTTTGTTCTCGAGCACGCCGCGATTCATGATCTTGTAGATGTTCTTCTTCATCCCGGGCAGGCGGCTTTCGATGAAGGTCTCGCCGTAAGGCTTGACCTTGCCCCAGCGCGCGATGCGGGTGGCTTCCATTTCCTGTGGGGTCGGATCCATATTGCTCCTCGGTGTCATGAAGTTGGGGAAACGAGAGGCGTTCGCCTCGGTTCGTGCAACTTTATGAACCGCTCACAGGCAAGTCCAACATCATTTTTCGCCGGGCGCCATAACAATCCGGTATCGGGTTTTGCGCCGGGCCGCCGCCTGCGCCGGGCCGGAATTCCGGCCTTTCAACGGGCCATGCTTGCCGCTGAAGCCGCACCGCGCGCCGTTGCTTTCACCACGAAGCCCAAACCTTGCGCCTTGACGCCGCAGCCACGGGATAGGCATCATTCGGTCTTTTCCTAAATGCGAATTATTCGCATTTGTATTGACATTTACATACAGGCCCGCCTGTCTTCCTGCTGTTCCATATGAGCCGCCAAGTCCTTCGCGCCGCGCGTGCGCGCGCACCCCAACTCCGCCATCTCGCCATGCTGGCGCAACTTGCCGTGCTCGTCGGCTTTCCGGCGACGGCCGCGCTGGCGCAGCAAGCGGCGGCGCCGGCCGATGCGGCGTCGCTGCCGGCGGTGACGGTAAGCGCGTCGGCGGTGGACGATTCCGGCCTGCAGCTTGAGAAAAAGGCCAGCACCGGCGCGCTGGGTTCGCGCACGCAGCTGGACACGCCCTACTCCACCACCATCGTCACCGGCGAAGACCTGGCCGAGCGCCAGGTGGCCAAGCTCGGCGACGTGTTCACCATGGACGCGTCGGTCAGCGACAACGGCAACGGCTACAACAGCTGGTCCAGCTACCTGAGCGTGCGCGGCCTGCAGATCGACTGGCAGAACGGCTTCAAGATCAACGGCCTGCCGTTCGTGGCCTACGGCATCACGCTGCCGTACGAGCACATGGAGCAGGTGGAACTGCTCAAGGGCCTGCCGGGCTTCATGTACGGCTTCGCCACGCCGGGCGGCATCGTCAACTACGTCACCAAGAAGCCGACCGACACCTTCACGGCCTCGTTCGAGCTGGGCTACCGCGCCGCCAATGTCTGGAGCGAGCACGTCGACCTGGGCGGCCGCGCCGGCCCGGACAATATGTTCGGCTACCGCCTGAACGCGACGCATGAGGAAGGCACGCCCTACAACGCGCGCAACATCCGGCGCGACAGCGTGTCGCTGGGCCTGGACGCGCGCCTGACCAAGGACCTGACCTGGACTTTCGATTCTATCTACCAGGACCGCCGCGCCACCGGCCAGATGCCGTCGTTCAGCCTGTGGAGCTATGGCGATACGGTGCTGCCGGGCGCGGTGTCCGGGCGCATCCGCAACTTCGCCGGCGCCGACCAGCACCTGAACACCAACCTGCAGCTGTACAGCACCGGCCTGCGCTACCAGATCAACCCGGACTGGGCGGTCAGCACCAGCTACAGCTTCACCAAGGTCAACCGCAGCCGCAATGAAAGCACCTACAACCTGCTGAACCAGGCGGGCGACTACATCGACCAGCGCTACGACACCGCGCAGAACCAGCAGGTGGGGCAATGGCAGGCGATGCTGGAGGGCAAGTTCCGCACCGGCCCGTTCGGGCATCAATTGGTGGCGGGCCTGTCGTGGCAGAAGCAGATCGACCGTTATGACAACAACGGCTTCGGCGCGGTCATCGGCACCGGCAATATCTTCGCGCCCAACACCAACACGTATTACAGCTCGACCGCCTTCAACAAGGTACGCAACAGCGACATCACGCAGAAGTCGGTATTCGCCAGCGATACCGTGCAGCTGAGCGAGCGCTGGTCGGTGCTGGCCGGCCTGCGCGTGACCAACTTCGAGCAGAACGGCTATGTACCGGTCACCTCCAGCTACAGCAAGAACGGCGTGGTCACGCCGACGCTGGCGCTGATGTTCAAGCCGGTGCCCACGGCCACGGTCTATGCCAGCTATGTCGAGGCGCTGGAGCCAGGCTCGATCGTGCCGGACGGCTACACCAACGCGCGCCAGCTGCTCAGCCCGATCCGCAGCAAGCAGTATGAAATCGGCGTCAAGGCCGACCAGGCCGCGTGGAGCGCGACCGCCGCCGCCTTCCGCATCGAGCGCGGCGCCGAGTACGACAGCATCAGCGCCGGCGTGCCGACGCGCCAGCAGGATGGCACCTCGATCTACCAGGGCCTGGAACTGGCGGGCGTGTACCGCCTGAGCTCGCAATGGGAGTTCGGCGCCAGCGCGATGTATCTCGATTCGTACTACGACAAGGGCGTGGCCAACAGCGGCAACCGCGTCGCCGGCGCGCCCGGCTTCATCATGGCCGGCCGCGTCAGCTACCGCGTGCCGTTCGTGCCCGGCCTGCGCCTTGGCGTCGACGGCAAATACACCGGCAGCACCAAGCTCAATGCCGGCAATACGCTCGACGCCGGCGGCTACACGGTGTTCAACCTCGGCGCCAGCTACAGCACGCGGGTTGCGGGCAAGGACCTGACGCTGCGGGCTGCGCTGAACAACGTGACCAACAAGCGGTACTGGGGCTTCCAGTACGAGAACTACATCCAGCCGGCGGATCCGCGCAGCATCAGTTTGACGGCGAAGATCGCGTATTGAAGCTCGCCGCACGCGCACAACAGGACCCGCTCTTCGGAGCGGGTCTTTCTTTGGTACATCGAAAAATTTAGGCTCGTGGACGCGCCGGCCCTCTCCCCCGCCCCTCTCCCGCAAGCGGGAGAGGGGAGAGAACAAGCGGGCAATAAAAGCCAGAGAGATCGCCAGCGACAACGCGTGCGAGCGCAGCGATGCACTCCGTGCCAGAGCAGCAGACCTTAGATTGTGAGCGCGCGCAGCGCAGCCGAAGGCGTCCCACCAATAACGCAGTTAGAAGGCTGCCACCGACCTAAAGTCGGGTTCGTCCATCCGACCTCCAACGCCAGGCACATCCAGGTAGCGTCAGCAGGGTGGAGCCACCAAGCGCAGTGCCGCAAGTCACCACCGTTGGAACCACCAACGCCGCCTTGGCCAGCCGCCCAGGCGACGCGCTCTTTACCTCCTTCTGTCGCTCGGACAGAAAGGAGGTCGCCGGCTACGCCGGCGAAACAGCCACGCCCGCCAAGCACGACAACCAAACGAACCGCATTCGAAGAGTTCTTCGTTCGCGCGGCACGAAGTGCCTGTCACCCCCCAAGCCCCACCCCCCAACTTCAGGGAAAACGAATGTTGACAATCAAGAATCCGTGATCTACAACATCGTCTACACACTTAGTCAATTTTGTAGACAATTTAGTAGACACATAAACACCCTCCCCTGGCGCACCGCACAGAGCCCCGAAGGGCCGCGCGTCGCCTATCGTCAAGACACACATCTGCCAGGAGACTCAGATGATGCAAACCACCGCAACACCCGCCGACGCAGCGCAGGCGCAGGGCGGGCATGCCGCACACGGCAATGCCCTGATCAAGCCCAGCTATGACGAACGCCTGACCAATGAGGACCTGGCCCCGTTGCGCAAGCAGACCTGGGGCACCTACAACATCTTTGCGTTCTGGATGTCCGACGTGCACAGCGTCGGCGGCTATATCACCGCCGGCAGCCTGTTCGCGCTGGGTCTGACCAGCTGGCAGGTGCTGGTATCGCTACTGGTGGGCATCGTCATCGTGCAGTATTTCTGCAATCTGGTAGCCAAGCCCAGTCAGGTGACCCGCACGCCTTATCCGGTGATCTGCCGGGCCTCGTTCGGCGTGCTCGGCGCCAATATCCCGGCCATCATCCGCGGCCTGATCGCGGTGGCGTGGTACGGCATCCAGACCTATCTCGCCTCGAGCGCCTTCCTGGTGCTGGCGCTGCACTTCTTCCCGGCACTGGCGCCATATGCCGACGTCAAGCTGCATGGCTTCGCCGGCTTGTCGACGCTGGGCTGGGCCGCCTTCATGGTGCTGTGGGTGCTGCAGGCGCTGGTGTTCTGGACCGGCATGGAGACCATCCGCAAGTTCATCGACTGGGCCGGCCCCGCGGTGTACGTGGTGATGATCGCGCTGGCGATCTGGCTGGTGAACAAGGCCGGCTGGGAGAACGTCAACTTCACGCTGAGCTTCGTCAAGTACACCGGCTGGGAAGCGGTGCCGGTGATGCTGAGCGCGATCGCGCTGGTGGTGTCGTACTTCTCCGGCCCGATGCTGAACTTCGGCGACTTCTCGCGCTATGCCAAGGACTTCAAGTCGGTCAAGCGCGGCAACTTCTGGGGCCTGCCGGTCAACTTCCTGGGCTTCTCGCTGCTGACCGTGATCACTACCTCGGCCACGCTGCCGGTGTTCGGCAAGCTGATCACCGATCCGGTGGAGACCGTCAGCCATATCGACAGCACCTTCGCCATGCTGCTGGGCGCCTTTACCTTCATGACCGCGACCATCGGCATCAATATCGTGGCCAACTTCGTCTCGCCGGCGTTCGACTTCTCCAACGTGTCGCCCAAGCACATCAGCTGGCGCACCGGCGGCATGATCGCCGCAGTGGCTTCGATCTTCATCACGCCCTGGAACCTGTACAACAACCCGCAGGTGATCCACTACACGCTGGACGTGCTGGGCGCCTTCATCGGCCCGCTGTTCGGCATCCTGATTGCCGACTACTACCTGGTGCGGCGCCAGCATGTCGAGGTGGATGACCTGTACACGCTGAACCCGCGCGGCCGCTACTGGTACCGCAACGGCTTCAACCCGGCGGCGGTGGCCACCATGATTCCCGCGGCCATCATCCCGATCCTGTGCGTGGTGGTGCCGGCCTGGCAGGCGGCGGCCAACTACAGCTGGTTTATCGGCATGGGCATCGCGCTGGTGCTGTACCGGCAGCTGGCGCCGCGCATGATGCCTGGCCACCTGGGCAGCCGCGCCGCCACCCAGGCGTGATGCCGCCCATCCTTGAACCGACCCACGATTCCGACCGCACCGAACCGAGCCGTGTCCATGAAGCTGAAGATCATCAACCCCAATACCACCCAAAGCATGACCGACAAGATCGGGCAGTGCGCCGCCGCCGTGGCGGCGCCCGGCACGCGCATCAGCGCGGTCAGCCCGCGCATGGGCCCGGCTTCGATCGAAAGCCACTATGACGAGGCCCTGTCGGTGCCGGGCATCCTCGACGAGATCCTGGCCGGCGAGCAGGAAGGCGTGGATGGCTACGTCATCGCCTGCTTCGGCGACCCGGGCCTGTACGCCGCGCGCGAAGTCGCGCGCGGCCCGGTGATCGGCATCGCCGAGGCCGCCATGCACATGGCCAGCGTGGTCGGCAGCAGCTTCAGCGTGGTCACGACGCTGGCGCGCACCTGCAATATCGCCTGGCATTTGGCCGAGCGCTACGGCATGAAGCGCTTCTGCAACAACGTGCGCGCCTGCGACCTGCCGGTGCTGGAGCTGGAGCGCCCCGGCTCCGATGCGCGCCGCATCATCACCGAGGCCTGCCGGGTGGCTTTGGCCGAAGACCGCAGCGAGTGCATCGTGCTGGGCTGCGCCGGCATGACCGACCTGTGCGACGAGATCGCCGACGCCATCGGCGCGCCGGTGATCGACGGCGTGTCGTGCGCGGTCAAGCTGGCCGAGGCGCTGGTCTCTGTGCGCCTGGGCACCAGCAAGCGCGGCGACTGGGCGCGGCCGTTGCCCAAGGCCTATGCCGGCATGCTGGCCCCGTATGCCCTGAACTGAACCCCATGTCTTCCCGCACTTTCTCCGCTTCCACCACCATGCTCCAGTCCCGCTATCCCCGCGACCTGATCGGTTACGGCGCCCGCCCGCCGCATGCCCGCTGGCCGGGCGGCGCGCGCGTCGCGCTGCAGTTCGTGCTCAACTACGAAGAAGGCGGCGAGAA